>CALCRD010000400.1 GCA_937894355.1 uncultured Bacillus sp. | reverse complement strand
CTATGGAAAACTCGTTTTTAACTTTTTTTTAACTATGGAAAACTCGTTTTTAACTATGGAAAACTCGTTTTTAAAATTTGTATCCCAGTCATACCAATGGTTTGAGGGGTGTCTAAATCATTTAAAACAATAATACTGTAAAACAATAAAACAACAACAAAGAATGTTGTTGTTGATAACTCTGTCTATGAGTACTCTTTTATCGCTGTATTCCCTTATGATAACTTAGATATTGTTTATTTTGCCGCTCTATATCCAAAGTAACATCTTGAACTATTTCTTTTACGTTTTTAAAATCATTCTCCGAATTAATAATCTTAAATTCAGTGGCTACCCAATCATTAGATTCTCGACTTTGCTTTTCAACAGAGAAGGTATCTAAATTTTTATTTGTTGCGTACACAAACCTATAATTATTTTTACGAATATCCTGAACATGAAGAATAACCTTATTTTCTTGCTTTTCATATTTTTTCTTACTGTATGAAGAATGATTCTCTATATTTCTGAATAAAGTTAACATTTCCTTGTAAAAACTTTGGTCTTTTAACTTAATCGTCTTATCTACTTCAGCTTGCTCCAATTCAATTTCTTCTTTTTTCTTAATACTAACACGTCCAGATTCATCACCAGCTTCCTGGAGTTGTCGGCTTGTATTTTTTTTGATATCAGCTTTTTTATCTTGATTATCTTTAATTACTTCCTCGAAATTATCATGAATGGCGACAGGGATACTCACAGAGTGGTTCAAATTGTCATTTTTGAGGCTTTTATGATTATCGTGAATAAATACTCGACTTTTATTTTTTGAACCAAATTTAACCTTGTTTTGAGCTTCTGAGTTCGTTTCTATTTGTTGTATGATGTCTTTTAGTTGATATCCGTTGTCTAAAAAACTATTTCGATCTCTAATTTTGCATTTAGGATTTCCTTCTGCTTGTGTAGCTAAGTGAATATAGCCTTTTGTCCTTTCTCCCCTTTCGTAGTATTCAATTCCTTTTTCTAGTAATAATTCTTTGTAATGTTCAAAAGAAGTGGCATTTTCTTTTGCGTAACCTATGGCATTTTTTACTTCTTGTTTCCACGGAGTTTTCCCACGAGCCTTTATCCTCTTTTCAGCACTTTTCTCAGTAACTGATTGTCCTTTATAGGCTTCAAGTGGTTCTATCCCATGGTTTTTACAAATTTGGTCGAATTGGTTTCTAATAATCACCAAATCCTTATTTTTTTCCATGTGATACTTTTTACCTGTTTTATAATCAACTGAATTTGTAACAATATGACAATGTAAGTGATCTTGATCCACATGAACAAAAACTCCAGATTCGTATCCCCTCGCTATTTTATTTGCTAAATCAATTCCAATTTGAAGACATTTTTCCTGGTCCATTAATTCATGAGGAGATAGTTCACTAGGTGAAAAAGAAGCTGTAAAGTGCATACCTTGTCTACCATCATCTTTGTTGAAAAAATCTCTTGTTTCTTGGAAGTCCTCGTGTATATCGTCTATATCACAATTAACACCAGCTTTAAGAATGCACTTATTGATTTCTTTTTTTGTGTTAGGATCCTTTGTTTTATCTTTCAAACAGTAATCAAGCGTTGAATTAACATCACGAGTACCACCAATAACTTCTAGGATAGGCATTTCTTTATTCCTCCTCTTTTAGTTAAAAAAACTTCTTTTAGGTGTTTTTCTTTTTGACTTAAACGATTCTTCAAAGTCATCTTCTGATAAGATAGATTTTCCTGTCAACTGTCTAGTTTCATTTCGAATTTCTCTTAATTCATGTAATATTTTTTCTACATTTTCCTTAAGTTGATAAGAAGTTAATGAATTAACTTTTCGAGCAATTTGATTGATATTATTTCCAATCGCACCAATTTCTTTATTTACTTCTTTTTTCTTTAAACGTTCTTCGAACTCTTTATCTTTTACGATTTTCAACTTTGGCTCTTTTAAATTTAAAACTAGATATTTAGCTAGAGCGTTAATCGTAATTCCGAAATGTTCAGCGATGAGTTTTGCTCTAATTAGTTCATCTTCTTTTAATCTGAATTTTACAGCTTTTGATTCTGACATCAAGCTACAGCTCCTTAAATATTTATTCTATAAAACGATTATATCATTTGGTTTTTGTATTTAGCAAGCATATCAACACGGGCCCATGCTTTCAGCATGTTCCGTATTGAGCTTGTTGGGGTTTCCCCAATCCCCTTTAAAACAATGTAAAAAAAATACCTAAAATGTTTGCTGTAACTTTGTTTCAAGATTAGAATAGATAACAAGAGAATTAAAAAAACAAATGAAAGGAAAATTAGTATGACTAGATCAATAGAAAAAGAAGTTGAATTACTTTTAAAAAGACAAAGTGTAGGAAGCGAGAAAACTCCAGAGAATGAACTTTCATTAGTTGAAAGGTTAGAAGAAGAATTAAAAAAGAAAAAGCAAGAAGCTAAAAAAGCGTTGAAAGAAAAAAAGGAAGCTAAAGCTAAAAAGTTGGGTATGGAAATTCTAAAAGAATATGAAGTATCTAATTTAGAAGAACTCAAAAAAGTCCTATTACCTAGTAATGTAGAAAGGAATGCAAAATTAGATCCAGTGTTAGTAAGCGAAATTTCTAGTTGGATAAAAAAGTTAGACCTCTGGGAAACTGATATGCACTCGAATAAGATTAATTATAAAGAGTTCTATCCTACTGTGAATGAGCTGTTTAAAAAAATAATTAAGGTAAAATAATCATTTAGAATCATTTATAATAATTCAAAAGAATGATATAATAAATAGTAATTAAAGGAGTGGAGGTACTGTATGAAAACACTGACAGTAAGATTTGATGACGAGGAATTTAAAATTTTAAAAATGATATCTCAGCAAACAGGCATTACCATGACTGCACTGGTGAAACAAGGTCTTGAATTGAGGAAAAGACAGCTTACAGGAAGTGAAAATATTAATTTTTTCGAGGTGAAATGAATGGACGAGGGTAAAATAGGAATATTGGGCTACAACGTGGTGAACGATCGTTTTGGAATTTTGATAGGGGATTTGTGGGAAGATGAAGGGCTGCATTGTGGAGAAACCTTTGAAGTTTGGCACAATGAAGAATGGATTGCTGACCGTATAGAGAAGTCCGGCGAATGGTATTTAGTATTTAGTGGACTAAAAGGTGATAAATTGGAAGGGGTAAAGGTGAGGATAAATGATTGAAATTCAAATTCCGAAGGATAAGAGTGAGATTAAAAGGCAAATAGAAGCCCTTGAGTGGCAAATTAAGCAAGATAAAAGTGAAAAAGATAGAGAAATACACATTCAAACACTGAGATGCCTTAAAAAGGCTTTAAATGACTAAAATTCTAAATGTACAATATGCTTTTTAAAATATATTGTACATTTGTTATTGAAAAACTAAAGGGGCGTGCCAACTGAGAGTTATTATGCTCTTTAAAATAATCCATTTTAGCCCCTATCTACTTCCGTATCTATATTTAGATTTAATTTTTCTAAATCATGATTTCCACCTAATACCAAGTTTTCAGTAAAACAATCTAAAAAATAAGGATCTTGCCATTTCTTCAGACAATTATCTCTAACTAACGCATCTCGAAAATATCTAGAATGTTTTTCAAACATAGTATTGTCTATATCAAAACCTAAATCTCTAAAATACTCTATCGCAAAAACTGCACTTGTACGAGTATTCCCTTCCCTGAAAGGATGAATTTGCCATAAATTTGATATGAATGCCATGGCTGACCTAGCCTTTTCTTCTTGTTTTAATAACGAATAATCTTTTTTCGATTCTTCCTCAAAGTCAATCTCGAATGCTGCATCTAACATATTCCATGATTCATAGAAAACAGAAGCACCATTTAACACTGGTTCACTCTTTGAAATATTAACCTCTCTAAATCTTCCTACAGGAAATTGAAAGGTATCAATTCCTGAAAACAAGTGTGCATGGATCTGTTTTAACCTTCTTGTACTCATTTCAAAAGGTCTAGGTTGAGACAACCATTCTGCAATGCGTACAGAAACCTTGTCTGCTTCCTCATTCTCCTTATTAGCCTTATTAGATGAATAATATTTGTCTAGTTCTTCTTTAATTTCTGAATAGGTTTTCTTTCCCTCGATTTCTTCTTTTGACAATTCGACAAGGTACTCAGAAGGTGTTAATCCATCTATTTTTTGTAGTCCAAAACTAGCTTTCCATAATTCTTTCTTATATTCTTTTGTATTGTTATATTCCACTTCCTCATATGGTCTATCTTCTCCAAACACTCGCAATCACTACCTTTCCTTAAATTAATCTCTAGGTATATTTTTTATTATAGTTATGGTAAATATATTTTAACAACCTATGATTATTTATATTTCATTTTCTTAGAACCACTTTACTGTTATTATTATATATTATTTAATCTAGGTTCGTCACAATCATATGATCTATCCGTGCAGTCGATTTGACCACACGGATAGGTAGTGTTAAGGGGATATAAAACATCTACTATTTTCTACTCAATCATCTGCTGAAACTATTATTTAAACAATGTTTTCTATATTTTTTCTAGCATCTTTATAAATATAAGTGTCTTTCCCTTTGCCGATTGCTAATGCATTTATAGTAAACTCAACACCCAAAAGATACACCCTATAGCTAAAATGATTGCTATTAATTTAAAAGAACCATTCACTAAAAAATATGTAATTTTAATAATGTATTTACCTGTTTTAAGAAGAATAATCCCTACACATACAAATGCTAAAACAACACCTAGCAACTGTAATAAGGTGTCCTTTAAAAGAACATAAAGAATAATTAACGTTAATATTAACAGAATTATAAAAACATTCTTGTCTTTCTTTTTTTTGAAATTCGATTTAGAATCATATTCATTTTCACTCATTATAGATCCCCCCGTATACTTTATCTATTTTCTTTTAACTTTTTAAAGCGATTTCCCTTCCTAGCTACTGGCTCAATTTTTAAATCATCAGGAAGCAAAGCTCCAAAATATCCTGAAGGTTTTTGTTTTACTTCTTGTTGTGTCGTACTTGTGACTTTCTGATGTTCTTTTGTTTCAACTACCTGTTCTATACTTTGCTTAATATTTTGTTTTTCTTGTTCTGGAGTTGCATTAAATGCTTTTTCAATATCTTGAATGACATTTTGTTTTAAAGAAGAACTATCTATAGAAGCTTTTTCTATTTCTTGTACTACTTTAGATCTCACTTCTTCTGGATGATAAGAACCATTAGACCCAACTTCTTGGATAATCTTTTGAACAGTACTTTGCACTTCGCTTGGTATACTAGATTTTGAAAATATTTGCTCTACATTTTGCTTTAATTGCTGTGGTGTTGCTACGTTAGAATTTTGAAAGTCTTGCAATACCCTTTGTTTTATATCATTAGAATTAAAAGAATCTTTTTGCACTTCTTGAATAATGCTTTGTTTTGCTTGTCCTGGATTATGTAATGTATTTATTTTTTGTTCAACAGGGTTAGGAATATTACTTTTATTATCTACTACTTGATTAACTCTCTGGTTTGTACTTCCAATAGGAGAATTTGTTTTCGTGTTTGCTAAAATGTCTATTTGCTTAGTAGTAACGTCATTAATTCCTTTACTTTCTGAAATAGATGCTGATACAGGCTTTCCTAATTCTCCACTACCAACTATATCGGGTTTCATTTTAATATTTCCAGTGGTATCCATACTTCCAGGCTTTATAGCATCTTCAAATCTCATTTTTCTTAAAACATCTTCATTACTTTGATTTTGCAATGAATTACCGTTTTTATTAAGATTGGTGTCCATTTGTCCCTGCGAATCATTTTCTTGGCTAAAGCGCCCCGTTCTGGCCCCCTGCGTCGATTTTTGACTGTTAATCGAGGTCTTGTTTTCTAGTGAAGGATTCTCTTTATAAGAATCTGGACTTACAATTTCACTATCGAACGCTTTCATCTCCGCAATACTGCCTGAAGCGTTCTTGCTATTTGAATCATTTATACTTTGATTTTTAGATTTCCTATTATCCCACTTTTCTTGATTTTCCTGTCCTTTCGCTTCTCCTTGTGCTATTCCATCACTCCATTGATCTTTCATAGAATTAACACTATTTTTAATTCCACCAGTTATTTTCTCTCCTGTTCCTTTAACTGCGTCTTCTGCCATACCACCAAACCCACGATTTCTCGCATAACCGAAAGACTTACCTGCTGAATTAACACTCTTTTTAAGTCCACTATCACTATTTAGATTATTTAATGTATTACTTTCTTGCCCTGATAAGTTTTCCATATTATTTTCAGAAGTAGATTTTCCGCCTAGATTCTTTAATCCCCTAGCCATGTTAGATGCTCCACGACCAAGAGCAAAGGCTCCTGCTATTTGACTAAATCCTTCTTTTAGTCCTACATCAACACCAAAATATCTCATGATTGTATTAGAACCTTTAATCAAAACAAATGTTGCCGATACAATCGCAACTATATAAATAAGAGGATTTACATTTGATGTTGCTAAAAAAGAGAGAAACAGAGTATACATTTTTAAGCTCAGTCCTGTAAAGGCTATTAATAGAAAGGCATTTCCAATGTCCTGTACTACCATCTTTGTACGTTGGCCCGATTCTAAATCTGTAGCAAATACAAATAAACCAACTACTCTTTTGAAACCAATCTCTATAACGGTTGTAATAAGCACAAATACAGTAAATGCATATGAAACAAGTAGAGCACCTAAACCAACAATAATAGGCGTGAATTTAACTGAATATCTAAAATACCCTCCATCTCCTTCTGATAAAAACCCTAAAACACTGCTCTCAATTTTATCAGCGATTATATTCCCATTTTCATCTATATCGAGCCGATATTCTAAATTCTTTATCTCTGTCCCTCCTATATCTGGGATTGTTTTTGGAGTGATTAAAGAATCAAGATTAGCTGATTTAAATGTTTCAGGAGTTAAGGTGTTCTTAATACTAGAAGAATTGTTTAAAATAGAAAACCCTTGATTAGCAACATAAAGTAAATCGATTGTATTATCTTGGATAAGTCCCCAAGCCAGGCTAGATACTTGCTCATTATTCATTCCTGTTTGCGTTGCGTCATAAAACTCTAAAGATATGTCCTGCATAGTGTTCATTAAGGTAGGCATACCTAGGATTAAAAAAGCAGAAATGAAAATATTTACACCTATAGACTTAAAATTAGGCGGGTTCTTGGCAATGATTGTTTTAAAACCTAAATACACAATCACCAGAACCATTAGAACTACTACTAGATCATTAATAACAGCTTTTATAATCCCTTGCATACCTGCATCATCTAAAAAGTTTAATAGGCTTAAAGAGTCAGGGATTAACTTTTCCAGTGAGAAACAGATTGCAAAAAGCATTTTTACTACACTCCACCCTAACCAGTGAAGTACGGAAAAAAGTATATTTCCATAACTTAAATAATCCTGATATTTCTGTAAAAATATAACTACTTCCTCTCCACCTGTATCATTCCAAGGACTGGCATTTACAGAAGTTACCTTAAACGTGACACAAATTAATAAAATCAATAAGACTCCTGTTGTGATTTTAAATTTCTTATTTTTCAATATGTAACTCCCCCCTTCTTTCATTCATCTTCGTTGGCTATTATTTTATTTTTTGCTTCGTCAAATTCCAAAAAAAGAAATATATTCTTTTCAATTGCATCATAAAAAGCATTTGCATAAAATATAGCTTTTTCAAAACTAATCAATAGTTCCACCTTTTTATCACAGATGTAGTCCGCTAGTGTGATTTTTCTACTTAGTACATCTACACCCTCAATCATATACAATCGGCGGTCATGATATTGTTGTTTAGTTTTATTCATATTTACCTCCTTATTTCCTTATATTGGTTATACCATTATACAACAAACTACTTTCAATTGAAAGTAGTTTGTTGTATTTGAAAGCAAGTGCCAAATGCATTATAATCAAAAAAGAGGTGAGTGACATGAATAATAGAGGTTTGAAAAACAGAGTAGCTTTCTCTAATGCTATAGATAAAGCTTTGTATGAAAAATTTGAATTACTAGCACAAGAAACAAGAATCCCTAAATCTAGGCTGCTAGACGAAGCGATACAATTACTTTTAAAAAAATATAACAAATAAAGCATAGCAACTCCAAACTTACACTATATTAGGGTGGAATAGAGGCTGATAATTCAATGTATAAGATAGTTGAAGTAGCTGAAAAGCTAGGTAAGAGTAAGACGGCAATCTATAATAAATTGAATGAAAATCAAGGATTGTTTAAACAACATTTGAAGAAAATCGAAAACGTCAAAGTGCTTGATGATGATGGGATAGATATCCTAAAAGATTTATTTGGATTGAATGAAGTTGAAACTAATGTTGAGACAGGATCATCAAATCCTAGTAGTGCCAATGATTCAAGTCATATTGAAAAACTTATAAGTGAGTTGGAAAGTCGAATAAAATACCTAGAAGAAGAAAATAAAGAAAATAGAAAATTATTAAATAATCAGAGTAAGCAATTAGAAAACTTTCAAATATTACTCCTAAACGAGCAAAAGAAAAACAAGCTATTGGAAGATAATATAGAAGAAGATCAGAACCAAGAAAAAAATGCTGCTAGTCATTTACATGGATTAGCTAAGTTAATGTATTACTTTAAGCAAAACAAAAAGAGACAAGATTAATAATTTATTCTCGTCTCTTTAAACTACTTTCCTGCCCCTATCTTATTAGTCGTATTAAAGGGGTTTGCGACCCATCCTTTTTAATCGCTTATGGATTGCGATCCCTGTTTTATCCGTCGCTCCAGGACTAGCGACATCACTTTATTTCATGATACACCACATATATTATTATTGCCACATTTTATCTTCTATTTTTTTCTCGAGTTCTTCATAGTCATAACCACGATCATCTGCATACGCTGTATTACTATCTTGTGGTTCGGCAAATCCTTCTGGCTTTACCATTGAAACCATTAAGCCTATAAAATTAGCAGCTCTTTTGTTTTTGAAGTGATTGTAAACTTGTCTAACTCTTTCAATGTCACCATTAGCACTTTTTAAAATTGCTTTAATTTCTTTATCGGTAAAATCATGTTCATTCATGATATTTCTAACTTCTTCAATCACTGGATCGACTTCATCATCTTCGATTGTTAATGCTATTTCCTCATTTTTAGCTTTTGATTTTTTTGAACTAGATTTTATGTAAAATTTTAAACTGGTAATTTTACGACCTGTCTTTATTTCTTCGAACTCAAAGGATATATCACTTACTTTTTTTAATTCCTTTTGTGCTCTCTCAATTACATATTTTTTAAAATCATTATATCTAGGATAAATATCTTCAGCCTTCAGCAATCTTCTTAGTTCGTCCATTTCAATCTCTATATATCCTTGAGTTTTAAACTCATTAGCTTTTAAAAATTCGTATATCCTAGGGGAATATTTGCTTTTCATGCTTAAAATATTTCTTAATTGATATTGAGTAAATAAAGTCCCTAGCTTTAGCATATAAGGTTTTAGATCAGGGCTAAATCTTAAAATCACTTCCCCAGAACCCTTTTCATACCTAGCACTATTCAACCATGCTACTTGGAGCAATGAATTACCTTCTTGAATTTCCAAAACCTTTTTCATAAGACCTTTAGTTATCTTAGGAATTTCCGTATATTTTGATTGATCTTCAATCCCTAACAATTCTAAAAAATCAGCTATCCTAAACTTATAAGTCTTAAATTCATCATCAGTTGGCTGCACCATGCTGGCTAATGTTAATATAATCTTTTGTTCTTCAAGGCTTAAATCATAACTGCTATTCATAATAAAATAATTTGATTTAGTAACTAAATAATTTTCTTTCAACCAATCACCCCATCAAGAATATTTTACCATAAAAACAACAAATGACAAAACGTTTTTTATGTACTCGTTTTTAACTATGGAAAACTCGTTTTTAACTATGGAAAACTCGTTTTTAACTTTTTTTTAACTATGGAAAACTCGTT
>CALCRD010000399.1 GCA_937894355.1 uncultured Bacillus sp. | reverse complement strand
CGTTATGTAGGTACAGCTAGAGCAGCTGAAATGTTATTGACAAGCACTCCGATAACTGGAGTAGAAGCTGTACAAGCTGGTCTTTGTAACCATGCATACGCTGATGAAGAACTTTTGGAAAATGCCTTGAAAATGGCCAACCAGATTGCTAAGAAAAGCCCGGTGGCAGTTAAATCTGCTCTACAGCTTTTGCGTTTCTCAAAAACAAAAGAGTTTTATGCAGGGGTAGACAGAGAAGCTGAGTTGTTTGGCCAAGCATTTTTAACAGAAGATGGTAAAGAGGGCATAGATGCATTTATTAACAAACGAGAACCAGTTTTTAATGGGAAGTAAAAAAATATTTATAGGGAATATTTTTTTATCATAAGTTTTTTCAATCTTTTGAACTAGCAAAATGTTCAGATAAAGAACGATATTTAGGAGGGAAAACAATGAACATTTCCGTATTGATGAAAAGAACATTTGATACTGAGGAAAAAATAACTATTTCTGGTGGCAAAATTAATGAAGATGGAGCTGAATTTATCATTAACCCATACGACGAGTATGCGGTTGAAGAAGCCATTCAAATCCGCGAAGCACATGGTGGAGAAGTAACTGTAATTTCAGTCGGCAATGAAGAATCTGAAAAACAACTTCGTACGGCATTGGCAATGGGTGCTGATAAAGCTGTTTTGATTAACACAGAGGATGATTTAGAAGCGGCTGATCAATATACAACAGCAAAAATTATTTCTGAGTATTTAAAAGGTAAAGATGTTGATTTGATTATTGCCGGTAATGTGGCCATTGATGGTGGTTCAGGTCAAGTAGGACCTAGAGTTGCAGAACTTCTTGATATTCCTTATATCACAACGATTACTAAGCTTACCATTGAAGGCCAAAACGCAACGGTGGTTAGAGACGTAGAAGGGGATTCTGAGGTTATCGAAACTACATTGCCATTGTTAGTAACAGCACAACAAGGATTAAACGAGCCTCGCTATCCGTCATTACCGGGTATTATGAAAGCCAAGAAAAAACCGCTTGAAGAATTAGAACTTGATGATTTAGATCTTGAAGAAGATGATGTTGAAGCAAAAACAAAAACAATTGAAATCTATTTACCAGCTAAAAAAGAAGCGGGTAAGGTTCTTCAAGGAGAATTGGCTAATCAAGTAAAAGAATTAGTGAATTTGCTACATACAGAAGCAAAAGTTGTTTAATTGAAACTCGACTGAGCGTTTGTTCAAAGATAAGGAAAAACTAGCGGGAGGTAGAAATTAATGTCAAAAAAAGTGTTGGTATTAGGGGAAGTAAGGGAAGGTTCATTGCGCAATGTTTCCTTTGAAGCCATTGCTGCTGCAAAAACAATTGCAGAAGGCGGAGAAGTTGTTGGAGTCTTAATCGGAGAATCAGTAGCCGAATTAGGTCAAGAGCTAATCAAAAATGGTGCAGATCGAATAGTTGTTGTTGAAGATGTTCAATTAAAACATTATACTTCAGATGGATTTAGCCAAGCATTATTGGCGGTTATCGATGCAGAATCACCTGAAGGACTTGTAATGGGTCATACTTCATTAGGAAAAGACCTTTCACCACGAATTGCCGGAAAACTTTCGTCAGGATTAGTTTCAGACGTAACTAAAATTGAAGAGGCGGGTGGCAACATCGTATTTACCCGTCCAATTTATTCCGGAAAAGCATTTGAAAAGAAATTGGTTACAGATGGCCTTATTTTTGCTACTATCCGTCCAAACAATATACCACCATTAGCTAGTGATGAAGCTAGAACAGGGGAAGTAACTTCACTTTCTGTGGAAATCAAAAATTTACGGACAATTATTAAAGAGGTTGTTCGTAAAGCAAGCGAAGGTGTCGACCTTTCAGAGGCGAAAATTGTGATTGCTGGTGGCCGTGGCGTTAAAAGTGAGCAAGGTTTTGAACCGCTTAAAGAGTTAGCTAATCTTCTTGGTGGAGCAGTTGGTGCTTCCCGTGGTGCTTGCGATGCAGAATACTGCGATTACTCTTTGCAAATTGGACAAACTGGTAAGGTTGTTACCCCGGATTTATATATCGCTTGCGGTATTTCAGGAGCCATTCAACATTTAGCAGGTATGTCAAACTCTAAGATCATTGTAGCGATTAATAAAGACCCAGAAGCAAACATCTTTAACGTAGCTGACTACGGAATCGTCGGAGACCTTTTCGAAGTAGTACCGTTATTAATTGAAGAATTTAAAAGTGCAAAAATTCTTTCATAATAAAGCAAAGGCGAGCGGGCTATGTTTCCGCTCGTTTTTTTGTTGATTACGGTAATTATGGGAAAGAGTAACATAAAAGGGTTTGCGAAATTTACTTTATATGTATTACGATGCTTTGTTTTACAAAGTTACCAATATAAACA
Source organism: uncultured Bacillus sp. (assembly GCA_937894355.1). Classification (GTDB taxonomy): domain Bacteria; phylum Bacillota; class Bacilli; order Bacillales; family Cytobacillaceae; genus Bacillus_BU. The sequence continues at coordinate 7,650 of CALCRD010000399.1, read as the reverse complement.
ATTCTCGTTGGGGTCAATAAGGGAATCGTAGGGGCTGAACGATTCCCGAGAAGCGTGATAAAAGGCTACTTAGGGAATCGTAGGGGCCCAACGATTCCCTTGACACTTGATTTCAACCATGTTGGGGAATCGTAGGGGTCCAACGATTCCCAAGAATGAAGACAGGGGAATCGTAGCAGCAGCCGGAAGCAGAAAGTGTTACAAAAATTGATTTTCAAGGCAAGTGGATTTCAACCACCTAGTAAAATCGGCCTTTGGACTCACTTTTCCACCCCTCGATGAAGACATCATCGAAGTCATTTTCGTGTTGTTTAGCTCCAGTGGCAAGGGGCTCCAGTCCTGACGTGACCTAAACGAGCACTAGCGATTGGCTAGCGATTTTGATCCGTATGATAAAAACGAAACCGGGCATATTAGAGACGAAAACAAATCATTGGCATGTTGGGTAATAATGGTGTTATACTGTCGTTAAGATTTTTAGTATATATCTATAGGAGGAAATATAAATGGCTATTACACATGCAACAGATGAATCATTTGTATCAGAAACTAATTCCGGTGTTGTACTGGTTGACTTTTGGGCACCATGGTGCGGACCTTGTAAAATGATTGCTCCAGTATTAGAAGAACTTGATCAAGAATTAGCTGGAAAAGTTAAAATCGTAAAAGTAGATGTTGATGAGAACCAAGAAACTGCTGGAAAATTCGGCATTATGAGTATCCCAACTTTACTTGTGTTAAAAGATGGACAACCAGTTGATAAAGTAGTTGGCTTCCAACCTAAAGAAGCACTTGCAGGAGTACTTGCAAAACACGCTTAATAAGCATTTCTCCATAAAGGAGATAATATAAAGTAGAAAAAGGCTAATCCAAGGTTGTATTATTGACCGAAGATTAGCCTTTTTCTGTCAACTTTGCAACATGATAGTTTATGGCAGGGGATGAATTGGGAGCTTTTTTTGAAAACTAGATATCAAAATGGTTTTAACGAGTCAAATTGGAGCATTCTTTTTCTAGTAAATTAATTAAACGTGATTTGTATTGAACATTGCTTCAAAAATTTATAGACTTGGACATAACGCTGAAAGGTTGGACATACCTGGGATAAGTCGGACATTTAATCAAAAAGTCGGACATATGCCCAAGAAAGTCGGACATAACTCCAAGAAAGTCGGACATAACTCCAAGAAACTCGAATATATGCCACAAAAAGGCCGAATATCTTCAAAAAAATTGCCGATATCCTAAGAAAAGAGCAGCTTTAAACAAAGAAATCATCAATTTTTGCGAATTTCTTTATCAAATAGCGTTTTTCTCGATATAATAAAATTTTTACAGATAAGTTTATTCCCCAAAGCAAAAATCCGAAGCAAATAACCCAGAAACTCAAATATTGGCTCCAACTTCTTTTCAGTCCACAGATAAAATATAAAACATCCCCCAACCCAACAAAATAGTGTTGATTAAGGTAATAATAAGGTAACATAGACGCATGGAAGTGGAAAAAACACCAGGGGTGAAAACAATGAATGAAAATATAAAAAATAAGCTCACCCTTCTGCCGGATTATCCTGGATGCTATCTTATGAAAGACAGACAAGGAACCGTGATTTACGTTGGGAAAGCTAAGGTATTGAAAAACAGAGTCCGCTCCTACTTTACAGGTTCGCATGATGGGAAAACACTGAGGCTCGTTAATGAAATTGAGGATTTTGAATATATTGTCACTTCATCTAATATTGAAGCGCTACTATTAGAGATTAATTTAATAAAAAAACATGATCCAAAATATAATGTGATGCTAAAGGACGATAAAAGCTATCCTTTTATCAAGCTCACAGCAGAACGTCATCCACGTTTAATCATCACCCGAAAGGTGAAAAAGGATAAAGGAAAGTATTTCGGGCCATATCCTAATGTCCTAGCAGCTAACGAAACCAAAAAGCTGCTTGATCGCATTTATCCATTAAGAAAATGCTCTAATTTACCTGACCGAGTATGTCTTTATTATCATATGGGACAATGCCTAGCTCCTTGTATCAAGCAAGTCGATGCTAAGGAGTATAAAACAATAACAGACGAAATTACCAGATTTTTAAATGGTGGATATAAGGATATTAAAAAAGATCTAACTGAAAAAATGACGGTTGCAGCTGAACAACTTGATTTCGAACGGGCCAAGGAATACCGTGATAGAATTATCCATATAGAAACCATTATGGAAAAGCAAAAAATGACGATGACGGACTTTACTGACCGAGATGTATTTGGATATGCGGTCGATAAGGGATGGATGTGTGTCCAAGTTTTTTTCATCCGGCAGGGAAAGTTAATAGAGCGAGATGTGTCAATGTTCCCGATTTACGATGTACCGGAGGAAGAGATTTTAACCTATCTTGGTCAATTTTATTCCAAAACAAATCATTTCAAACCAAAGGAAATATTAATTCCAGAAACAATTGACCATACCCTTACCGAACAGCTTCTTCAAGTTAATGTATTAGTTCCAAGGATTGGACAGAAAAAGGAACTAGTAAAACTGGCAGAAAAAAATGCAGCGATTGCTCTGAAAGAAAAGTTTTCTTTAATCGAACGGGATGAACAACGGACCATTAAAGCTGTTGAAAATTTAGGAGAAATCCTAGGCATATATACGCCACATCGGATTGAAGCATTTGATAACTCTAATATTCAAGGAACAGACCCAGTGTCAGCCTTAGTTGTTTTTATTGATGGAAAACCGAAATATCAGGAGTATCGGAAATATAAAATTAAATCTGTACAAGGTCCTGATGATTATGAATCAATGCGAGAGGTGACAAGGCGGAGGTACACAAGAGTACTTAGTGAAAACCTACCGCTCCCAGATTTATTGATTATTGATGGTGGAAAGGGCCACGTTGAAGCGGTTCGCGACGTCCTAGAAAATGAACTTGGGCTGGATATACCCATTAGCGGTTTGGTGAAGGATGATAAACATAAAACCTCGCAGCTTTTATATGGGACTCCTTTGGAGATGGTTCCGCTCGGTCGAAATAGTCAAGAATTCTATTTGCTACAACGAATTCAGGATGAAGTCCACCGCTTTGCGATAACCTTCCATCGGCAACTTAGGGGAAAAAATGCTTTCCAATCACTATTAGACGAAATCCCTGGTATTGGTGAAAAGCGTAAGAAGTCTTTACTTAAGCACTTTGGTTCAGTTAAGAAAATGAAGGAAGCTACTATAGAACAGATTGTATCAGCGGGAATTCCAGCCAATATTGCTAGGGATTTGCTGGAAAAACTAAATTCATAAATCATGTACCTATTTAATAATAGGAAAAACAAAAAGCTTTCCCAGTAAAAAATAACTGGGAAAGCTTTCATTAAATATGGTGAATTCATCACTCAATATTTTGGCTTATTTCACAATCGGATCAGCTAAATCCCATTTCACGGTGAATTGAACCTTCGCTGCCTTTTTTTTGGGATGTTCAAAAGCTTCGGTAATAGCTTCTGTTTGAAACTCAATTTGCTGTGCTAGGAAACCAGCTTCAAGATGGTAGGTTGAATTAGGATTTGTTTTAAGACGTTCTTTAATCATTTCACTTTCTAGTTCAAAAATGATTTCATTTTTTTTATTATTTTTTATAGTTAGTAATCCCCAGCCTGCTTGGGCAAAAAAACTGATTACATCATCATAATCTGTTAATGGATATTTCCTAGCTAGGCGCTTTCCAGCCCAATATAACAGGTCGGGAGTGTCTTTTCCGAGTAAGTCGGTTATTAGTTCCTCTCTTATTAATTCATATCCAAACAATGGGACTGAAAGAGATTCTTTTTGTTCTAATCGTTCTTTCAAAATTGGTTCTGTCAATGTTCTCCCCTCTTTCTCTATTCCTATTATACCAATACACAAAAAAAAACAGCACAGAATTTCGTAATTATATAATAAAACGAAAAGGGAAAAAAGGAAAAAAATATCAAATGGAGGATTAAAATGTAAAAAATATTCTGATTTTTTGAAACAAACCGACTATTTGACAAAAAATATCTGTTTTATAACAATAAATCTACTATCGTGTTCTTGACGCTTATATCACACAAGGGTAAAATATAAATGTGACAAATTTGTTAGAAATAACTGAATCATTTTCATTATCCGTCAATTTTTTTTGGGAATTGAAAATATTGAAAGTTTAGCTAACACAAATTTATTATAGGGGGGATAAGCTCGTGGCAGGGGATAAAGAATTTATTAATCGGAGATTGCATTCGTTGTTAGGGGTAATTCCAGTAGGTCTTTTCCTTACGATGCATTTAGTTGTTAACCATTTTGCAACAAAAGGGCCGGAAGCATATAACAACGGTACACACTTTATGGAGAGTTTACCATTCAAGATTTTCTTGGAGATATTTGTTATTTACTTGCCATTATTGTATCATGCGATCTATGGAATTTACGTAGCTTTTACAGCAAAAAACAATGTTAGTAGATTTGGACTTTTCCGTAACTGGATGTTCGTTCTACAAAGAGCAACAGGTGTCATCACACTTATCTTCGTAGCATGGCATTTGTGGGAAACTCGTATTGCAGCAGCATTAGGAACTCCAGTTAACTTTGATATGATGGCAAATATCGTATCAAATCCAGTTATGCTTTGGTTCTACATTATCGGTATCGTATCTGCTGTATTCCACTTCGCGAATGGCCTATGGGGATTTTTCGTGAGTTGGGGAATCACTGTTTCACCACGTTCCCAAAAAGTATCTACATATGTTACTATGGGAATTTTCGTTATTTTATCCATTATTGGTGTTCGTGCAATCTTAGCGTTCGTAGCTTAATAGATTCTAACGCTGATAAATTACTAAACCAATCTTTTGGAAATAACGTACTACGATTTAAGGGAGTGAGCCACTATGAGTAAAGGTAGAGTAATCGTTGTCGGTGGTGGTTTAGCCGGCTTAATGGCTACGATTAAAATTGCAGAAAATGGAACACCAGTAGAATTATTCTCTTTAGTTCCAGTAAAACGTTCCCACTCTGTTTGTGCACAAGGTGGTATAAATGGAGCGGTTAATACAAAAGGTGAGGGCGACTCACCAGCAGAACATTTAGATGATACAGTTTACGGTGGAGACTTCTTAGCGAACCAACCACCAGTAAAAGCAATGTGTGATGCAGCACCAGGAATCATCAACATGCTTGACCGTATGGGAGTTATGTTTAACCGTACTCCAGAAGGATTGTTAGATTTCCGTCGTTTCGGTGGAACTCAATATTGCCGTACAGCATTCGCTGGCGCAACAACTGGACAACAGCTTTTATATGCTCTTGATGAGCAAGTTAGAAGATTTGAAGTTGCGGGTCTTGTAACCAAATACGAGGGCTGGGAATTCCTTGGAGCAGTTATTGATGACGAAGGAATTTGTCGCGGTATTACAGCTCAAGAATTAAAAACAATGGAAATCAAATCATTTGGTGCTGATGCAGTTATTTTAGCAACAGGTGGACCTGGTATTATCTTTGGTAAGTCTACTAACTCGATGATTAATACAGGATCTGCAGCTGCTATCGTGTATCAACAAGGTGTTAAATACGCAAACGGAGAATTTATTCAAATTCACCCAACTGCTATCCCTGGAGATGACAAGCTTCGCTTAATGAGTGAATCAGCTCGTGGAGAAGGCGGACGTGTTTGGACTTATAAAGACGGTAAACCTTGGTATTTCTTAGAAGAAAAATATCCAGCTTACGGTAACCTTGTTCCTAGGGACATCGCTACTCGTGAAATTTTCGATGTTTGTGTTAACCAAAAACTTGGTATCAATGGCGAAAACATGGTGTACCTAGATCTTTCTCATAAGGATCCACATGAGCTTGATATTAAGCTTGGCGGTATCATTGAGATTTATGAAAAATTCATGGGTGAAGACCCTCGTAAATTACCAATGAAAATTTTCCCTGCTGTTCACTATTCAATGGGTGGATTATGGGTTGATTTCGATCAAATGACTAATATTCCAGGTTTATTTGCTGCAGGAGAATGTGATTATTCTCAGCACGGAGGAAACCGTTTAGGTGCTAACTCATTATTATCAGCCATCTTTGGTGGTATGGTAGCAGGACCTAATGCATTAAAATATATGGACAAATTAGAAAAGTATTCTGATTCACTTCCTGCTTCTTTATACGAAGGTTATGTGAAGAAAGAAGAAGAAAAATGGAACGACATCTTATCATTAGATGGAACAGAAAATGCTTACGTTATTCATAAAGAGCTTGGAGAATTGATGACAGAAAATGTAACAGTTGTTCGTTATAATGACAAACTTGCTAAAACAGATGAAAAAATTCAAGAGCTTATCGAACGTGCTAAAAACATTAATATTAATGATACAGCTAAATGGAGCAATCAAGGGGCGACGTTTACTCGTCAACTTAGCAATATGCTTCAGCTTGCACGTGTTATTACTCTTGGAGCATTAAACCGTAATGAAAGCCGTGGCGCTCATTACAAACCTGATTTTCCAAATCGTGATGACGAAAACTTCTTGAAAACAACAATTGCAACATTTGTTGATGGAAAGTCAGCTCCAGTAATTAGCTATGAAGAGGTTGACACATCACTAATTAAACCGCGTAAACGTGATTATTCTAAATCGAAAGGGGAAAATTAAAATGTCAGAAAAAAAGACAGTTCGCTTTATTATTAGCCGTCAAGACGGTCCTAATTCTGCCCCTTTCCAGGAAGAATTTGTAATACCATACCGTCCTAATATGAACGTAATTTCCTCTTTGATGGAAATTCGTCGTAATCCGGTTAATGCTAAAGGTGAAAAAACTACTCCGATTGCTTGGGATATGAACTGTTTAGAAGAGGTTTGTGGTGCATGTTCAATGGTGATTAACGGTAAACCGCGCCAATCATGTACTGCCCTTATCGATCAGTTAGAGCAACCAGTTAGATTAGAGCCAATGCGCACGTTCCCAGTTGTCCGTGACTTACAAGTTGATCGTAGCCGTATGTTTGATTCCTTGAAAAAGGTTAACGCATGGATTCCAATTGATGGAACTTATGATTTAGGTCCTGGACCACGTATGGCTGAAACAAAACGTCAATGGGCATATGAATTATCTAAATGTATGACTTGTGGTGTATGTTTAGAATCATGTCCAAATGTTAATGATCATTCTGATTTCATGGGTCCTGCTCCACTGTCACAAGTGCGTTTATTTAATGCACATCCAACAGGAGAAATGAACCGTGCTGCACGTTTAAATGCAATTATGGGAGATGGCGGTTTGGCAAATTGTGGTAACTCACAAAACTGTGTTCAAGCATGTCCAAAAGGTATTCCTTTGACAACTTCTATTGCATCATTAAACCGTGCAACTACTGGACAAATGTTCCGTAACATGTTCGGAAGCGATTCTAACTAATAACTTTTAACGTTAAGAATTAATTTTAGGGATCAGTCGCCCACATAACATCAATATTTTGATTCGCACTTTTTTGAGTGGGTATTTGATATTGCATGTGTGTGGGGGACTGGTCTTTTTGTGTTTTTTGAGCAGTAAATCATATCATGAAGTATCCAAAAATAGTCATTTTTAAAGGTTATAATGGCCTTAAAGATTAAAACCGCCCATTTTTTGCACAA
>CALCRD010000398.1 GCA_937894355.1 uncultured Bacillus sp. | reverse complement strand
AGAAACCCCCACTTCAAATTTTCGCTAGAAAATTAAGTGGTGGGAGTATTCATCACTTGAACATCCCTACAAAAAAATCCCCCAAATCAAGTGTTTAGCATGATTTAGGGGATCTTTTCTTCAAGAAGCATACCGTTTAGCTAATTAACCAGTAATCCTCTTACTTGGTAATCCTAGCTTTTTTTTACAAATTACCTGATGATAGTTTCATTTTATGAGATTAAGATATGAAAAGCTCCAATGACAGTGGCGAAGACTAATAGGATTATATGGGTTGTACGAGCACTTTTCGCCTTTTTGTTTTTCATTAAAACCATTCCTATTATACCCGCAATCACCATAAATAGAACTGATGCAATTCCAGTGAATCCTTCCGACTCAAGCTTTCCTTCGCTTATATACATGAAGATTCCATGCACAATACTTAATACTAATGCTGTAACGCCAATAAATACATGATTTTTCCCGAGAAATCTTGAGATAGAAATAAATAAGGTTTTAGCTTCTGGAATATTGGTTAAAATCATTTTCGCTGATCTTCTGACCGGGAACAATAGCCATGCAATGCCAACCACAATTGCGGTTCCCCACCCCAGCAATTCACCTATTTCCTCAAATGCACTGTCTTTTTTATGATCTTCCCCATTATGTTCATAATTTTCTTGGTAAAAATCATCAGCATTTGCAATGTCGGTTGCAAAAATTCCATAGTTTAGTGATAAGACAAATAATGATGCCATAAATAATAATTGAATCCGTTTCATAAAAGATTGCCCTCTTTTCAAATTTTTATTATCGTGGTTTATTGTTGTATATAGGATAAACCAGGATTATGAAATTCATCTGAAAAAAGGGAAACGACTATTTATTTAGTTTTTCAGGCAAGCCCGCATTACTGCAGTGAATTTTTATGGTAACTTTCCTTTATTATTCAATGATTGCTGAGCCATTTTGACTAGCTCACGAACCATATTCCCACCTATTTTCCCTCCGACTTTACCTGCCTCTTTGGTAGTTAAATCTCCATTATAGCCTGGTTTTAGTGGAACACCCGTTTCTTTTGCCACTTCATATTTTACATTTTCAGGATTTGTTTGATTATTTAGCTTTGCCTTCAATTGATCTAGTCCGGCTCTAGCTTCAGGTACAAGGATTTTATTACGTCTCGACATTGTTGAGTTGATTCCTCCTTTTTCCTTAGTTTGCCCAAAAACCTCATACTAATCGGAATTCCACCAACCCAATTTACTGAAAAAATCTATTTTAAGCCAACAAAAAAAGACCCTACAAGAGAGTCTTTTTAATATGCTTTGTTTTTTTATTAAGCTTTACGAACGTTAGAAGCTTGAGGTCCACGTTGGCCTTGCTCTACGTCAAAAGTTACTTCTTGACCTTCGTCTAATGATTTGAATCCTTCGCTTTGGATAGCTGAGAAGTGTACGAATACATCGTCTCCAGTTGCGCGTTCGATGAATCCGAATCCTTTTTCTGCATTAAACCATTTTACTTTACCATGTTCCATTTGTATTTCCTCCTCGTGTGCTTTGCACACAATGTATTACTATCCTTGCTCAGGTCTTCAAGACAGAAAGTATTAAACTTTACAATCCTTACCTACAAACAAAAATAATTCTTCTTTAGAATAACAGATTACATTAAGATATGCAATAGAACCAGATATTTCCTTACTAAAAATAGCCAATTAGTGTACATTTTTAGAACAACTGACTGAACCCGAGTCGATTCATAAATCCGATCACTGCATTTATTTCAATCTTTTGTGGTTTGATGAAATTATAAAATGAAGTGATCCAATATGGCTAATTAATATTAATTATCATTATTAATAAAAATTTATAAAGTTACACCCACTATTTCAAATATGATTATGAATCCTATTATCAATTAGATATATAAATTCTCAATTAAAATTGACCTCAGCTTATTTCTAAAGTATGATGATGATAGTTATTTTTTATATTAGGAGGAAATAGTTTGGAGAATTACGATTTCCACCATCTAAATCATGTAAAGGAACAAAACAAATCAAAAAAAACACTGTGGATTACTTTAATACTTACATTGTTCTTTACTATTATGGAGATCGCCGGAGGCTTATTATCAAATTCTTTAGCTCTCTTATCGGATTCTGCTCACATGGTTTCAGATGTTTTATCATTAGGCTTAAGTATGACGGCCATTTACATGGCCACATGGAAGCCCAATAAAAAGTTCACGTTTGGATTCTTGCGTTTTGAAATTATTGCATCGTTTATTAATGGACTTGCACTGGCAGCCATCGCTATCGGGATTTTCTTTGAGGGAATCAAACGAATGATTAATCCCAAGGAAGTAGACCTTAAATTAATGTTAATCATTGCCACCATTGGCTTGATTGTTAATATTGTTCTTACTATCGTTTTAAGCCGCAGTACCAAGGAAGAGGAAAATCTCAATATCAAAAGTGCTCTCTGGCACTTTATCGGTGACTTGCTAAGCTCGGTAGGAATCATTATTTCTGCAACTTTGATGTATTTTACAGATTTTAATTTTTGGGATCCCTTAATTAGTATGATAATCGGTGGAATTATTTTTACTGGTGGTGCTAAAATCATCCGGGAATCTTATTTTATTCTTATGGAATCTGTTCCCCAACAATTTGATATAGATTTAATTCGCCATGATATTAAAACTGTTGAAGGTGTTGAGGATGTTCACGAAATGCATTTATGGGCCGTTACAACCAATCATTACTCTTTAACTGCTCATATCTTCATCCTCGAAAACAGTCAACATCTATGTGCCATTACTTCGATAAACAAGCTACTAAAAGAAAAATATGGAATTGAACACATAACTATTCAGGTTGAAAATCCAGAAGTGAATGACCACGGACGCTATGGCCAAGAATTTCTTCATGAGAATGATTAACCTTTGAATCCTCACTTTTGTGAGGATTTTTTT
>CALCRD010000397.1 GCA_937894355.1 uncultured Bacillus sp. | reverse complement strand
GGCAACGAAATCAGGAAAACGGCAACGAAATCAGGAAAACTGGCAACGAAATCAGGAAAACGGCAACGAAATCAGGAAAACTGGCAACGAAATCAGAAAAACGGCAATGAAATCAGGAAAACGGCAACGAAATCAGGAACAATCGATAAATAGACGAAAAAATTCCGCTTAATTAGTGATTTTAATAAAAAATAGCTTCAATAGACGGAGAGATTCCGCCTATTGAAGCGTAAAACGAGAAAATAAGGGATTTTGCTATGCATAACCGGAAAAACTCCGCTTATTCCCCCCGAAATGAGCACTATTTTGCAAATAACCGGAAAAACTCCGCTTATTTTACTTCTGCTGGTCGGTGTTGATTTGCGGTAAAATCCAAAAGCCGATTTTACTACCAAGCCGCTTCCGCTTTTCTTTTTATAAGTACGAGTTCAAGTTGGAGAATATTTGATAGTGTCTATGCTCATCATTTGCCGCTTTGATAAAAACTCCTTTTATATTTGGATTGCTGATCCTTTGGGCAATGTCTATATAAAAAGGAGCAGTCTGTCTTTCTGCTTTAATTGACTTTCGGATACCCTGTTTATAATCTTTAGGTAAATCAATTGCATTTGAAACTAGAGGATACTGTTTTGTTAATTCAAAATAAGCATTTGAAAAATTACCGTAATTGTTAATTTCATCTTGCCGAATAGCTAAGATATATTGCCGAAATGGTTCGTTTGGGGCTATTTCAGCTAGCCGAGTATAATAGTGAATGGCGCTAAATTTAGCATTAATGGCTTTGTTTATGTCTTGGAATAATTGCTGGTCCTGACGATAAATCCTATTGTAGTAATCCACATCAGGTAAAAAGTAATTCATATTGTTCCCCTCCTCCTTATAGGCATTTTATGCATTTAAGATTTAGGAAGTTCATAATCCGAATCACCTGATTGCGAAAAACAAAAAGAGCCAGATTTACTGGCTCGGTTCTTTGTTTAAAATATTTTATTTAAGATGAGGAAAATTACTCCTGCAAGTACCGCAGAAATCGGTAAGGTAATAACCCATGTAATCAACATCCGTTGTGCTGTGCCCCATTTTACACCTTTTAATCGATGGGAAGCACCAACACCTAGAATAGAAGAGGAAATAACATGTGTTGTACTAACAGGTAGGTGAATAAATGTAGCACCAAAAATTATCGCAGCTCCAGTTAGGTCAGCGGCAACACCGTTGACAGGACGGATTTTCATGATCTTTCCGCCTACCGTTTTTATAATCTTCCATCCGCCTATTGAAGTTCCAAGACCCATTGCAAGCGCACAGGATACTTGAACCCATAATTGAATATCAGTAGAGGTTTGATAGTTATTAGCAATTAAAGCCATGGTAATAATCCCCATTGCCTTTTGCGCATCATTCGTACCATGAGTATAGGCTTGTAATGCTGCCGTTCCAATTTGAAAAAGTCGGAAATTTCGATTGGTTTTGGTTAAATTCAAATTCTTAAAGACAATTTTAAAGATGCTATAGATAAGGTAACCAACAGCAAAAGCTAGAACTGGAGAAACTAAAAGTGCTTGAATAATTTTAATGAATCCAGTGTAGTTAAGCGATTCAACTCCGGATGCTACAATAGCTGCCCCAGCTATCGAACCAATGATTGCATGGGATGAACTACTTGGAATCCCATAATACCAAGTTAATAAATTCCAGAGAATGGCGGAAATTAACGCAGCTAGGATGACAATAGAACCGTTTTCAAGGGTAAAAGGATCAACAATATCCTTTGTAATCGTTTTTGCCACTCCTGTAAAAGAAATAGCCCCTAGAAAGTTCATAATTGCAGCTAAAACAATCGCATGTCGAGGTTTAAGTGCCTTAGTTGAAACAGATGTTGCAATAGCATTTGCAGTATCATGGAAACCATTAATAAAATCAAATGTTAGGGCACCAATAATGATGAGCATTGTGAGTATAAACATTGAATCCATAGGTTTAAAGCTCCTTAAGCATTTTTCATAATAATGGTTTCTAAGGTGTTGGCAACATTTTGACAGTCATCCGCGATATCTTCCAGATTTTCATAAATCTCTTTATATTGAATAATCCGAATTGGATCTTTTTCTGTTGCAAATAAATGTTTAATCGATTGACGAAGCACGCCGTCACATTTTGATTCGTAATCCTTAATTTGAATTGCATGATCTCGGATTTTAAGCAATTTTTTTGATGACAATAAATCGACTGCAATATCTATTTCAATACAAGCGTTTCGAATCGAATCAACAAACTTTAGCATGAATTCGTCAGCGTCAGTGATTGAGTACATTTCAAACAACGCAGCACAAGCTTCAATTCCATCAAGTACATCATCCATACTCATCGCTAAATGAAGAATATCCTCACGCTCAATTGGTGTAATGAAGGCATTGTTTAAATCCACGGTTACTTCATGAATAAAGGAATCACCTGTTGTTTCATAATCCTTCATTTTTTCTGAGAAAATTTTAAGATCGCTTACGTTTTTAAGCTTATAATCAGCAAAAAAATCAGCACTTTCTTTTAAATTAGCAGATATTTTACTCAATAATATAGCGAACTTATCCTTCTTGTTAAATGCCATAATTGTACCCCCATTTATTTCGAAAAAATTAACGCTCAAATTAAAAAGTCCCAAGTTATTGTATCCGAATTATGTCGAAAGAGGAAGGAGTAAGCACTTAAAATTTACAAAAAATTAATATTTCTCTCTTTTGTAAAGGAATTGTGAAGGTTTATTATCGAAATGTAAATATCATGAATCCTCGATTAAGTCGTCTTATTCCAAGCCTTCCTTTTATAGAGGAGTTCTCACCTGCGTTAACCATCTTGTTCGTGGTAAAATGGATTTATCTTTATCGTTTCCAAAGGAGGTCTAATGTATGAGTGGTATTCAGGATACGGTTCAGTTACATAATGGAGTGAGCATGCCTAGGTTCGGTCTTGGTGTTTATAAAGTAGAAGCAGGCCAACAAGTTACCCAAACTGTTAGAAAAGCACTTGAAATCGGCTATCGGATGATTGATACAGCCGCCTTTTATCAAAACGAGGATGGAGTGGGGACAGCTATTCAAACGAGTGATGTTCCGAGAGAGGATCTTTTTATCACAACAAAGGTATGGAATAATGATCAAGGATATGAGTCCACCCTTAGAGCTTTTGAAAAAAGTATGAAAAAGCTAAATCTTGATTATTTAGATCTTTATTTAATTCATTGGCCAGTCAAAGGTAAATACCTAGAAACGTGGAGAGCATTAGAATCTCTTTATGAACAAGGTAGGATAAGAGCGATTGGGGTCAGTAACTTTCAAATTCATCATTTACAGGACATCTTTGCGAATTCGAACCATAAACCTACAGTGAATCAAATAGAATTACATCCGAAATTAGCTCAAGAGGAAGTTCGAGTATTTTGTAGTCAGCAGGATATTAAGGTTGAGGCCTGGTCCCCGATTGCTAGAGGAAGATATTTAGACGAACCCACTTTGGTCAAAATCGCAGAAAACCATCATAAATCCACGGCACAAACCATGCTTAGATGGCATTTGCAAAATGGTAATATTATCATTCCTAAATCGGTGACGGAATCACGACTAAAAGAAAACGCCAATATTTTTGATTTTCAATTAACCGACGATGATATGAAACAAATCAATGCTTTAAATAACAATGAACGATATGGACCAGATCCAGACAATGTGAATTTTTAGAAAAGAACAGACTGATTGTTATCCTTGGAGGAGGTATGATCAGTCTGTTTTTCTTCAGGGACGGTAGGATAATATGTACAAACTAGCTAAACTGTCTGGTACCTACCGCATTTCTAAATTGATTTAATTAAATCCAATGTATGATCTGGAAAAATCGCTGGTTGGTCATGAAAAGGTGCGTGGCAAACGATGTCTTCCTCAGTAATTGGGTGAACAAAAGATAGTTTTGCCGCATGAAGAGCAGTTCTTGGGAATACAGGCGATCCACCATATAAAATATCACCAGCAATTGGATGTCCGATACTACTTAAATGTACCCGAATTTGATGGGTGCGACCTGTATCTAGCTGACACTGTATAAGGGTTCTATTGCTGTCAGGATATTTTTCCAAAACCTTAAAATGAGTGACTGCAGCTTGTCCAGTAGGAGAAACCCGACGCTTGGTTGGATGATGGCGGTCCCGACCAATTGGCGCATTGATTGTACCTTGTTTTCGATTAATAATACCATCGGTAATGGCCACGTATGTCCGGCTTATTTTCCGTTCCTCAAGCATTTTATCTAAAATCGCTCCAACAAAGGAGTGCTTCGCAAACAATACGGCACCTGATGTACCATGATCGAGCCGATGAATATGAATGACCTTTCTCTGCTCTCCATTGGATTGGAGATAAAAGGCAACTGCATTTGCTAAAGTATTAGCTTGGTTTGGTTCGTTTGGATGAGTGTCGATACAGGCTGGTTTGTTAACAACTAAAATATGATCATCTTCATATAGGATTTCTACATCTATGTATGCAGGAATCATGCCAAAATCTTGTTCGGAAAAAAATTTGATTTGAAGCCGATCGCCGGTACGAAGTGGCTGACTCCAATTTGCTAGTTCACTATTAATAAGAATTGCCTTTTCCATCCGCAGTTGGTGAATTTGCTTTTTTGGTCCGTTCCAAAGATCACGTAGGATAAAATCCACTGAATATCCAGTCCATCCCAGGGGGATGATAATTTCTAACCACTCACCCTTAGTCTTAAAGTTCATCGTTTTCTCTCTCCTTTTTCTTAAATCTCCATTCATTTACTTGGTTTTAATTACCACCATTTGAACATGCAATTTTGTGCTATTATTTTAGTATCTATTATGCTGATTATCAGGATTGTTAAAGGTGGTTTTATGTGTGAAAATTGTTTTTGCTGCGACTCCTGAGCAAGAAGAAATGGTAAACGAGCTTGTCCATTATTTTTACTCGAATATCTTTCCTTATTATTTTTCTGATGTGGAGATCAAGCAGTTTGAGCGACAAAAAGTTCTTGAATATAAAAAAGGTAATGTTGAACCATTTGATTCATTAGGGGATGCGTATAAGGTTATTGCCTGTTTACAAACGATAATCTCCATTCTAGAATCTTGTGAGCCTCAAAGTGATTATAAACCCATTTTCGAAAAAAATGTGAGTATGTTATCTGAAGCAGGGGTATTTTTCCCGTTTACGTTGGAACAGTTTGAACTTGGGGAACAAATAGTAGATTTTGATTTGTTTAGTAGCTACATGAAACCAGCAAATCAATATTTAATTTAAAGAGAAACGAGGCTGATATACTCAGCCTCGTTTTATTTTTTCGGAAAAAGTCACTTTAATGTGTTTGCTTCAAACCAAGATGTAAATTCTTCTTTTGGGTAAGAACCAACGATTCTAGCCGTTTCTTTTCCGTTTTTAAATTGAACGATAGTGGGAGTATTTTCTATCGCATAATCGTCCCACCCTTGTTCAAATTCCAGCACATTGTATTGAGCCAAATCAATCTCCATTTCTTTTGCTAACGGAGCGACAACTGGGGTAGTTACTTGGCAATGTGAACAAATAGGACTGTAGAAATATACCGTAACATCTTTTTTATTGGCTATTTTTTTTTGTAAATCATCTGGTGTGATAATGTTTTGATAGTTAGGATCATCAAGTTGTTCGATTGTTTCCGGCTCAAGTACCTCTTTATTATAAGGATTGTCTATCGATTTTTCCTTGGCATCTTTATTTGTTAAAAGAGCAATTGCCGCAAACACGACAATGATTAAGGCCAAAAATATGACTATCTTTTTCAAATTAATATTCCCCCTTTGTTTGCTTCCACATCAGTAGGCTTAAAATAAAAATAATTACAAATGCAACAAGTGCTAAAAATGGGATGGAAATAAATCCAAACCAGTTTATGTATTGCCCCGTACATGGAATTCTTCCGCAGCTAATGGCGTTATCGGCCAAAAACGGTACTTTTTGAATTGAGAAATGGTAGAGAGAAATACAAGCTCCAACCACAGATAATACCATTGAGTACAACGAGATACGATAATCTTTTTTTACAATAGCCACCCCTAATATTAGGGCCATAGGATACATGAGGATTCTTTGATACCAACAAAGTTCACATGGTTCGTAATGGCGGATTTCTGAAAAATAAAGGCTGCCAAACATAGCCAGGACGGATGTAGCCCAAGCCATAAATAATAAAGCTTCCTGCCGATTTTTTTTGGTTTTATCCATAAATTTCTCCTATTCTCTTTACAATGATAATTAAATTATAGGATGATAAATAAGTAATTGTAAATTATCTTAACCTAAATTAGTCAAAAGTATCGAAAAAATTAGTAAATGGTAATAAAGTGTAAGTTCTATAAAACGACAGGATTATTGCCTTTCTTTCGAGAATTGTCACAATAACTCGGAATAATATTAAAGGAGTAAGCTAATAAATGGCGAAAATATTACTGATATACATAAATTGGAGGTAAGCGTAATGGCTTGGAAAGTAAAAGCAGAAAAATGGTTGCAATTTGAACAATTAGATCAAGAATTGAAAGATGAGCTTCAACAATTAAAAAACAATGACAATGCAATGGAAGATGCATTTTATAAAGATTTGGAATTTGGAACGGGCGGTATGCGTGGGGTAATCGGAGCAGGTACCAATCGCTTAAACCTTTATACAATCCGAAAAGCATCTGCTGGTTTAGCAGCATACATAGAAGCTAATGGAGTAGAAGCAAAAGAACGTGGAGTGGTGATTGCTTACGATTCACGGCATAAATCACCCGAGTTTGCAATGGAGGCTGCCAAAACATTGGCCACCCAGGGCATCAAAACCTATGTGTTTTCAGAGCTAAGACCGACGCCGATGTTATCCTTTGCTGTTAGACATTTACAAGCCTTTGCGGGGATTGTTGTAACAGCTAGCCATAATCCACCAGAATATAATGGTTATAAAGTGTATGGCCCAGACGGAGGTCAGATGCCACTAAAAGCTGCTGATGAAGTAATTGCTAAAGTGAATGAAATTGAGAATGAACTATTAATAGAGGTAGCTGAAGAACAACGCTTAAAGGATAGCGGATTAATAAATATTATTGGCGAAGCGGTTGATGAGGCTTATTTAGAAAAGTTATTAACTATTTCGGAAAATCCGAATATCGCCGAAGAATCAGATGTGAAAATTGTATTTACTCCATTGCATGGAACAGCTAATAAGCCAGTAAGAAGTGCTTTAGCCGCAATGAATTTCCGAAATGTTACGGTGGTAAAAGAACAAGAGCTCCCAGACCCAGAATTTTCTACGGTGAAAAGTCCGAATCCTGAAGAACATGCTGCATTTGAGCTTGCTATCAGAGATGGCGAAAAGATCGGTGCCGATATCTTGATTGCTACTGACCCAGATGCTGATCGACTTGGAATAGCAGTGAAAAATGATCAAGGAAAATATGTTGTTCTAACTGGAAACCAAACCGGTTCATTGTTACTTCATTACATTCTTTCGCAAAAGCAAGAAAGAGGCGTACTACCTGATAATGGCGTAGTTTTAAAAACGATTGTAACTTCAGAGCTAGGGCAAACCATCGCTGCTTCATTTGGAGTTAAAACAATTGATGTGTTAACAGGGTTTAAATTTATTGCCGAAAAAATTAATGAGTACGAAACTACTGGTGAGCATCAATTTTTATTCGGATATGAGGAGAGTTATGGCTATCTAATTAGTGATTTTGCACGGGATAAAGATGCTGTTCAAGCGGCCCTTTTAGCTACTGAAGTATGTGCATATTATAAAAAACAAGGAATGTCACTATATGAAGCCTTATTGTCATTATTTAATCAATACGGCTACTACCAAGAAGGACTTCGTTCGTTAACTCTCAAAGGAAAGGAAGGGACAGAACGAATCCAAAAAACATTGGCTACATTCCGGGCCAATCCAATTGAGCAATTAGGTGATCTTAAGGTTACGGTATCTGAGGATTATCTTTGCAGTGTTAGACAAAAAGAGGATGGCAGTACCGAAGAAATCCATTTGCCAAAATCCAATGTTATTAAATA
The DNA here is from genome assembly GCA_937894355.1 of uncultured Bacillus sp. GTDB lineage: Bacteria > Bacillota > Bacilli > Bacillales > Cytobacillaceae > Bacillus_BU. The sequence goes on along the minus strand of CALCRD010000397.1, from coordinate 8,090 downwards.
CCAATTTGAGGATGGTTCATGGGTTTGCCTTCGTCCTTCTGGAACCGAACCGAAAATCAAATTCTACTTTGGTGTAAATGATACATCTTTGGAAAAGAGTAGTGAAAAACTGAAAACAGTAGAAGCTGAGTTTATGGATTTAGTTGAAAAAGTAATGAATGAGACGGCTAAATAAAAATTTAGCGCAAGCGGACTGTTCAAAATATCTATCTTTTTTCATTTGGGAAAAGGGTCAAAAGACCAATTTTGGTTTTTTGACCCTTTTCTTTTGTTGTGCACAAGCAGCCATCCGATCATTTACATGAGGTTATATTCAGGTGTGCTTAATATTTCAGCTGAAGCGGCCTCATTAGCAAAATCAATATATCGAAGTAAGCGATATAATTTTTTTTCGACGACAGCATAATCCTTTTCGAAATGGTAAGCATGTAAAAAATGTTCAATCTTTTTTGCCAGAAACTGGTCATTTGTTCTAACCATTAAAATCAGTAAATTATCCCATTGGGATCGATGCGTATAGTATAACGCTCGATCATAATCCACTTTATTCAAATTTTATCTCCTCCTTATAAGGAGTTGTATTTAGTGTGTGGAAATTCTCTAAAGATTTTCAGTGTAAATGTTGGACTTGTTGGTATTTGTCGTTTTAAGCAATCAGGCAGTATAAAAGTGTAAGAAGTGTGGGACTTTAGGGCTAGTGAAGATTCGATGGTCATAATATATGAAAAATATATGAAGGAATTCTGACATTCAATTTCATCTTTCCTGTTTTTGGGTCATACATTTAGTTAAGAGGAAAAAGGGGGAGAGATGTATGAACCAGGAGGATCGGAAATCATTAGAATACGCAATTGGCGAGATAACGGAAATTGCCAAAGGGTTTGGTTTAGATTATTATCCGATGCGTTACGAAATTTGCCCCGCTGAAATTATTTATACATTTGGTGCTTATGGCATGCCGACTAGGTTTGCCCATTGGAGTTTCGGAAAGCAATTTTATAAAATGAAGCTCCATTATGATTTAGGATTATCGAAAATTTACGAATTGGTAATAAATTCTGACCCATGCTATGCCTTTTTACTGGACTCTAATTCCTTGATTCAAAATAAATTGATTGTGGCCCATGTTTTGGCGCATTGTGATTTTTTTAAAAATAATATTCGGTTTCAGAATACAAAACGCAATATGGTAGATAGTATGGCAGCTACCGCGGATAGAATACGCAAATATGAGATTCAATATGGGAATCATGAAGTAGAAGCCTTTTTAGATGCTGTGCTTGCCATTGAGGAACATATTGATCCCTCATTAATGCGACCTAAGCTGGCTTGGACAATGGATGATGACTATGAAGAATCAGATGATAAACATCATGCTAGTCCTTATGATGATTTATGGAATTTAGATAAAAAAGCTGTTCAAAAACCTGAACAAAAAAATATTAAGAAGAAATTCCCACCAAGGCCGGAGAAGGACATCCTTTTATTTATCGAAACTTATAGCCGTGAGTTGACGGATTGGCAACGAGATATTTTGACGATGATGCGTGAGGAAATGCTATATTTTTGGCCACAGTTGGAAACAAAAATTATGAATGAAGGTTGGGCCTCCTATTGGCATCAACGAATTTTACGAGAAATGGATTTGACCCCAGGTGAATCGATTGAATTTGCTAAACTAAATGCCGGTGTTGTTCAGCCTTCTCGCACAGGCATAAATCCTTATTATTTAGGATTGAAAATTTTAGAGGATATTGAAGAACGTTACGATAATCCAGATGCAGAAATGGTAAGGCGGGGTGTAAAACCTGGTTCGGGTAGGGAAAAATTATTTGAAGTAAGAGAAATTGAATCAGATATTTCATTCCTGCGCAATTATTTAACAAAGGATCTTGTTTCCCGCGAGGATTTGTATTTATTCCAAAAACAGGGCAAGGATTATAAAATCGTTGATAAACAATGGGAAACTGTAAGAGATCAGTTAGTGAATATGCGTGTGAACGGCGGGTTTCCTTATATTACGGTAAATGACGGTGATTACGCTAGAAATGGCGAGCTTTACTTAAAGCATTGGTTTGAAGATATTGAACTTGATGTGAAATACTTAGAAAAAGTTTTACCATACATTCACCAGTTATGGGGAAGAGCTGTTCATATGGAAACGATGATTGAAGGAAGAGTCATGTTGTATTCATATGACGGAAAAGGAATCCATCGGAAGTATTTATAAAAGGGAAAGTTCCGTTCAATGGAAGAACTTGCTGAGGTTCTTCGATCATTTTCGGTAATAGTTTGCAGAGTGTTCCTTCTCTAGGAGGGCGCTCTTTTTTTGATTTACACATAATAAGGCCAAACTGTTTTGAATAACTGCAATTATCTAGGTTATCCATTGACAATCAAATGACTATTTGAATATAATACAATCAAATAGTCATTTGATTAAGGAATCTTTACAAAAACAATCTTGATTAAGGAATGAGGTGATCATTATGTCAGACCATGATGTTTGTGAAATTACTTGTGTGGATGAGATGAAAGTAAGCCGAGTGCAATCGAAACTGCAAGGGCAAAATAGTTCTGAGGTAGCGAAAATCTTTAAAGCCCTTTCTGATGATACAAGAATAAAGATATCATTGGCTTTGTCTTTAGAAGATGAGCTTTGTGTTTGTGATGTTGCCAATATTGTTGGGTCTTCTGTTGCCACTGCATCACACCACCTTCGTCTACTTCGAAATCTGGGTATTGCTAAATTTCGAAAAGAAGGTAAGTTGGTTTACTATTCGATTGATGATAACCATGTTAAGCAATTGATTCAATTAGCTTTTACACACCAAGAGGAGGTGGCAACCCGTGCCACAGGCAACTGAACATCAAGGGGAAAATAAAGCAGTTTATCGCGTTCAAGGCTTTTCATGAGCTAGCTGTGCAGCAAAGTTCGAAAAGAACGTTCAACACCTGGATGGTGTTGTAGAGGCAAGTGTAAATTTTGGAGCTTCCAAAATAACGGTTTATGGTGATACTACTATTGCAGAGCTAGAAAAAGCTGGTGCGTTTGAAAATTTGGTTGTTGTGCCAGAAAAAGCACCACTACCGAAGGAAAATAAAATTCCGTTCTGGAAAGCCTATGCTAAGATATTTATTTCGCTATTATTTATTGCTTTTGGATATATTTCTCATTTTCCAATCGGGGAAGATCATATCCTAACGATGTTAGCCTTTCTAGGGGCTATCATGATCGGAGGATATTCCTTATTTAAAACAGGAATTCAAAACTTATTCCACCTGGAATTTGATATGAGGACCTTGATGACCATCGCCATAATTGGAGCGGCGATTATTGGTGAATGGAGCGAAGGCGCTATTGTCGTTATTTTATTTGCTATTAGTGAAGCTTTGGAACGTTATTCGATGGACAAAGCTAGGGCATCGATTCAAACCTTAATGGATATCGCTCCAAAAGAAGCACAAGTACGTCGTGGTGATAAAGAGGTTATGGTTGCAGTTGCTGAAATTGAAATTGGTGATATCTTGCTTGTTAAACCTGGCCAGAAAATTGCTATGGATGGGTTTGTTGTAAAAGGAATATCAGCAGTAAATCAAGCAGCTATCACAGGGGAATCTGTCCCAGTTTCCAAGACAGTTAAAGATGAAGTGTTTGCTGGAACCTTGAATGAAGAAGGATACCTAGAAGTACAAGTTACTAAAAATGTTGAAGATACAACCATCGCCAAAATTATCCACCTGGTGGAAGAAGCCCAAGCTGAACGTGCTCCTTCACAAGCCTTTGTTGATCGCTTTGCAAAGTATTATACGCCATTTATCATGCTAGTAGCCCTAGGAGTGGCCGTATTACCACCGTTACTATTAGAAGCGGATTGGAGTAAATGGATTTATCAAGGCTTATCAGTACTAGTTGTAGGCTGTCCCTGTGCCCTGGTGATTTCTACCCCGGTGGCAATTGTCACGGCGATTGGGAATGCAGCAAAAAATGGCGTACTGATTAAAGGTGGAATTTATTTAGAAGAACTAGCCGCAGTAAAGGCGGTCGCTTTTGACAAGACAGGGACCTTAACGAAAGGGATTCCGGTTGTTACTGATTACCTGCCCCAAATAAAGACTAATAGCAATGAAATACTTGCGGTGATTGCCGCCTTAGAGAAGAATTCACAGCATCCGTTGGCAAAGGCAATTTTAAGTAAAGCGGATGAAGCAGAAGTACCTTATCATACTTTACCAATAGACGAATTTACTTCTATTACTGGTAAGGGGATTAAAGGCACGATTAACGGAATTACTTATTACGTGGCTAATCCCAGTTTCTTTGCAGAAATTTTAGCAATCGGAATTTCTGATAATCTAAACGGAACAATTTCTGATCTTCAGGCTCAAGGGAAAACGGTTATGGTGGCTGGTACACAAACGGAAGTATTAGCTGTGATTGCTGTTGCAGATGAAGTTAGAGAAAGCAGTCCCGATGTTATTAGGAAATTACATTCCTTAGGAATAAATAAAACCATCATGTTAACAGGGGATAATAAAGGAACCGCAAAAGCTATGGGGGATACCGTCGGAGTGAGTGACATTGAGGCAGAGCTCCTTCCTCAAGATAAATTGAACCTAATTAATAAATTGCGAACAGAATTTGGTAAGGTAGCAATGGTCGGAGACGGTGTAAATGATGCCCCAGCTCTAGCAGCAGCATCTGTCGGAGTAGCGATGGGGGGAGCGGGTACAGACACGGCATTGGAAACGGCTGACATTGCCTTAATGGGCGATGATTTACGCAAGCTTCCGTTTACCATCAAGCTAAGTCGAAAGGCGTTAATGATTATTAAACAAAACATCACCTTTTCATTAGGAGTAAAACTTTTAGCCTTATTATTGGTAATACCAGGTTGGCTTACCCTTTGGATTGCCATATTTGCCGATATGGGGGCAACGCTAATTGTTACTTTGAATGGATTAAGACTTTTGCGTGTAAAGGACAAATAAGAAAAAGGTGTTCCAAAATGAAAATCTTGGACACCTATTTTTATGTTAAAAATGGAGAGATTAGCCACTTTATTCAGTGATTTCGCCAAACACGAAGATGTTATTTTAAAATTATTTCTAACAGTCTTTTTTTAGGAGATGTATTAAACAATGGTTGCAGTTATAAAGTTAGCACTGTAAACTAAATCTATTGGCTTTTTATGCTAAATAAACTGTACAGGTGATGTAATGAAGGATTTTATTTTTTCGATATTAATGTTCTTAACAGATTTAGGCTATTTTGGAATAGCCCTTGGATTAATGATCGAGATTATTCCGAGTGAAATTGTTCTTGGCTATGGTGGATATATGGTTTCATTAGGGGACATTTCCTTTGTTGGAGCTGTTATTGCAGGTACCATTGGCGGAACCTTAGCACAGTTATTTTTATATTGGTTGGGTTATTATGGAGGAAGGCCATTTCTTGAAAAGTACGGTAAATATTTATTGATTCATAAAAAACATATCGATGTAGCGGAACTATGGTTTAGAAATTATGGAACTGGTGTTATTTTTACCGCACGATTTATACCGGTTGTAAGGCATGCCATTTCAATCCCTGCAGGAATTGCCAAAATGTCTCCAGTGAAATTTACTTTATATACGGTAGCTGCCATTATTCCCTGGACGATTTTGTTTTTATACTTGGGTTCAGTCTTGGGTGAAAATTGGGCAAGCATAAAAGAGTATGCAGAGCCATATATTATGCCGGCAATTGTTGGTGCTGTTATCCTTGGAATTGTTTACTATTTTGTAAAAAAGCGGAGCAATGCAGATTCTTAATCACTATGAAACGATAAATTGAACGTATCGAGTTTGTTGCCAATAGGTGGTAACCTTTTCTAATATCATTCTAATAGTAAAAAATGAAAACGTCCTGAGCGAAGTGCACGAATCGCTCAGGACGTTTTAAGTTTATTGTGATAGGACTTCTGTTTTTGTTATCGTAAGAGGGGGAACAGGCTGTTCAAATATTTGCCCCTTTTTTTGGACTTCAATGTATTTGATATGATGCTCTTCCATCTCCTGGATTTTGAAGCAATAGTTATCAAATTCGAGGATGTCACCCTCTTTGGCCTCATAATTCTCAGTAAGAATCCAGCCGCCAAGTGTATCAATATCTTCATCATCGATATCTAAACCAAGCAAATCGTTGACTTCAGATACTAGCACTTTTGCATCAATGATAAAATGATTTTCTTTCACTTTACGAACCATTGCTACTTCATCCATATCAAACTCATCCTGGATTTCTCCAACGATTTCTTCGATAATGTCTTCAACAGTAACTAGTCCTGAGGTTCCGCCGTATTCATCCATTAATATTGCTAAATGGATTCGTTCTTTTTGCATTTTTAATAGCAAATCATGAATGGGGATGGAGTCAATAACTCGAATAATTGGTCGAGTATAGGATTCCAAAGTTTGCCCAGACAATTCCTGATTGGTAATAATATCGGTCATGATTTCTTTAATATTAACCATTCCAATAATATGGTCCTTGTCACCATCAATGATTGGATAACGGGTGAATTTTTCTATTTTAGCAACCTGTAAAAAATCTTCTATCGTGTCATCCTTCGAAAGAGAAACAATCTCTGTTCGAGGAACCATGATTTCTTTGGCAATGCGATTATCGAATTCAAATATTTTATTTACATACTTAAACTCAGATTGGTTAATTTCACCACTTTTATAGCTTTCCGACAGGATAATACGAAGTTCTTCTTCTGTATGAGCCAATTCATGCTCGGAAACTTTTTTTAAGCCAAACATTCTAGTCGTTAAGCGTGCTGATCCGTTTAAAGCCCAAATAAATGGGTACATTATTTTATAAAACATGATAAGCGGTCTTGCTGTAGCGAGGCTTACGACTTCAGCTTTTTGAATGGCTAATGTTTTTGGTGCCAACTCTCCTAATACCACATGTAAAAAAGTAATGGCTGCAAAGGCAATTACCAGCGATGTAATGTGTGATATCGATGCCGGGATATTGAGACCAAGGAAAAGGGGGTCAAGCAAATGTTTAATGGTTGGTTCACCGAGCCAACCAAGTCCAAGAGCTGTAACCGTTATTCCAAGTTGACAAGCAGATAAATACTCATCTAAATTGGAAATCACTTTTTTTGCAACAATAGCATTCCTGTTTCCTTCTTCAATTAATTGGTCAATACGAGAACTACGTATTCTAATAATGGCAAACTCGCTTGCCACAAAAAATGCCGTCAAAGCGATTAAAATGGCTATTAAAACCAAGTTTAATATGTCCAAATAAATTCCCTTAGCTCGCGATTAAAACGAGTAAGGAGTCACCTCCCAGTTAGTAAAAAAAATTAACTTGTTAAACTCAAAAGTGATTGCATTAAGGCAGAGCTCTCAACAGTTAGTTTTTTTGCTAAATCAATTTGTTGTTTTTCCTCTAATTGCTGAATTAAAGGTAAAATGGCTGATAACTCAATATGCAGTTGATGAATTTGTTTGGTTACATCACCAACATGTTTTTCAACCTCAGAGCTTGCAATCTCTTTTGTTTTATTTATTTCTAGTTTTCTCTTGATCTCTTCCAAAGGAAGATGTATATTTTTGCAGTTTTCGATAAACTTTAAATCTTGTAATGTTTGTTCATTATAGATCCGATAATTTCCCCTTGACCGCTTGGCCTGTAATAAACCAAGTTTTGTGTAATAATCAATCGTTCTTTTCGATACATCAGCAAGAATGGCTAATTCACCGATACGATAGAATACCCCATCATATCACCCCAATAAAAGTATATTACTTATAATTATAATTGATAATAAACCATACAGTCAAACGTTATACTTTCCAGTTTGTTGTTTAGTTATAGTTTATGATAAAAATATTTTAATATGATGTAGGATTGGAAATATTCGTGAAAAAGAAATATTAAGCTGAATTATTCATAATTAGCGAATGGAGTAGCTGCAAACTTTGTTAATATGATCTGGAAACGATGCTTAAAAGCGAGTTGGTGTCCGAAGATGAGTGAACTTCGGACAAGTGCGTGGCGGAACAGCTAGCTGGTGTCCGAAGATGAG
>CALCRD010000396.1 GCA_937894355.1 uncultured Bacillus sp. | reverse complement strand
TAAAAAAGAATAAAAGGCCTTTAAAAACAGATTAAAAAGCATAAAATTAATTTGCCGGTAAACTGCAACATATTAGATATAAGGTTTCTGTTCAATATGAAGCTCCGAAGAATCTTGTTTCACAGAAGATGGAGTTTCGGTCACTGTGACCGCCCGATATTTGTCGATTTTTGTAGAATTATAGATTGGTAGATGGCAGGAAATTTAGAGGCTATCTCTGTTAGGATGGATTTCGAGAAATCCTTGTTTGGATTTTTGGATTATTTTAAATAGCGCTTAATCGATAAAAAAGACAGATTTGTTGGTAAGAAACTGAATCTGTCTTTTTGTATGGGTTTGTATTGTATCTCTTATTTCACTTGAGTATTTTCAGAGTTAAGTTTGAAAAAAAGCAAATAAGGAATCGGCACCGGTGTGAATGACAGAATGTGAAATGTATTTTTGCTTCTAGAATAAATCCCCTCAAAGTTGGATTTGAGGGGATTATCTCATAATCGGTAATCAAGAGTACTAAAAATGTAGGAACGATTTGACGCTTCGATAATAATATTTCCAATGATTATTCGAGGTGGCATCCAGCGATAAAATTTAACCACTTGAAATTTTTTTGAATATATTGCTTATATAATACAAGGTTTACAGATAAGGTATGGGTAATTTTATTAAAACATTGTATGTTGGCGGTTTTTAATAAGGAAAAAGAGAAATGAGACTACTTAGTCAATTATTGAAGGTCAGATTGGTCGAAGCTCTTGTTTTCATTAATGAAGGCAAAATCTCTAACTGATTTTGATAGAAAAGGGAAATCCGTAACATTGACTTCCCTAACATAGGCTGATGCGAAATTAGAGGTCACAATAGATGTTTTACTTGTCACAAGGTAGCCATTCGAATATCTTTCAATTCTTTCAAGGATAAAATCAATTGATTTACCCTTCAAATAACATTCATAGATGAAATCTGATTCATTAAAGAAAGATTACACGGGGACGGTTCTCCTGATTGTTTTTAGTCAAATGTCTAAAAGTAAGTATGTTTGGGATGAATCCCCGAAAGGGGATTGCAACAGAGGCTGGTTCACCCGCTATCGCGGGCGAACCAGCCTCTGTATTTTCTTTTGTAAAGAAGCGAATAAACACATAGGTCTCGTTCACAGTGACCACCCGATATATGTCGAGATTTGAAGATTTTTAGAATGCTAAATTTCTGTACCTGTTTCACAGCCCGAAAAGTCTCGTTTTACAGTGACTCCAACTTGAATTCCTTCGGAAGCGTAAAATGGTCCCTACCTGTAAGAGGGTATTCATTTGCTTTTATTTTACATATAACAATACCGCTCGTTAGTTAGGTAATGTCTGGATACAAAATCTCTGAATAATCTAATGCTAATGGGGTTAATGAGTGAATTGAGTTTCTATCATAAGAAAACCGTTAGTTAGATAAGCCTACGACGCATTTTGTGCCAATTTCGAACTAACATCTTTGATTCATACTTACATAGAGAAGCACTTAGTGGATTTTTTTAAAGACGCCTTTTTATCCAAAGACGAATGAATATTAACTAGCAAGTTCAATGGTTTTCTTCTTACGTTTTAAAAAATTTGTATTAAACGTTTTAGTTAATGGCCTCTCGATTATAGACCTGTGTGCAGGGGCCATCTAAATAATTCCAGTTGCCCATAAAAACACGGCGACGTTTCCCTTGTTTCCCTAATTTTCCCTTTATAAAAAACTACACATTATTTTACCGGGTCGTTCCCAGTAATGGGAGAACAATAAAGGTGATGCCAGAAACGAACCTAAATAAATTATAGTTGGTGACAAAAGAGTAAGTTGAAAGTGAGCATAACTATAAAAAGGCAAACACAATAAGGATGCCTTAATAAATCGATTAAATAACATCGCTATTGTGAGGTTTCATCTCTAGTCACTGCTGCTTTTTGATAATCCTCCCAGATATCGATCATTGTATACCGACAAAGTTCTGATAACACAATTACCATTCTGTGGTGTTCACGGTAGTAAAACATTTCTTTTCCATTATATACTGCCTCGTCCATATCGTGTCTTAGGTGCAAAAAAAGAGTTTTAATTTCTTTAAGTATCTCAAGGCTAGACAGTATTGAGCCTAAGTTGTCGTCTAACTCATGAGAAAAATGCTTTAATTTTTTCATAATAATTCCTCCAAATTTAAATATTAAATCAATAATTACCATTTCCTACAGAATTCAAACGTTTTTTGAAGTTTTCCGAAATAAAGGGAAAACAAAGAAGTAGGAACCATTCAGGGAATTTCTAGTAGTTTCCGTTACTGTGGTTCACTGCACTGTGACCACCCGATTATGGGAGAATTAGTGAGAAAGAGAAAATATAGTCCATTTCAGGTTAGGGGATAATTGTGAATTTTTCCAATTAAGGATAAAATTGCACTAAAATATCCGCTTTTATATTTATTAGCGGACATTGAGGTGTATTATGGATAAATTTTCTGCTATCAAAAAGGAATTTGAAAAGTATGGCGGAGTTTGATTGGATATTAATGGTATAATACTAGTTGCATTTATCGCTAGGGGGGTATTTTAAAATGAAAGAGATTTTTTATGGGGACATTTTTAAAGTAAATGGCAAGGGATGTTTGTTCTTCGGTCATGGAAAAACAAAAGCTGGAAGAGTTGCAACAAACCAAAACTCAGATGAAGAAATTACATTAGATTTTGCCGAGTTAGAACGTGTTGGCGATGATGTGTATGGAAGATTTAATATGCCTGAGATACCAAACCTGCCTTCAACAAATTCTAATACACCTTCTGAAATTTTAGAAGTATATTTAAAGTGTCTAAGTGTAGAAGAGACAAACCGACTTTCTGTTGACTCCCCGCTACAAATTAAAGAAGTAAACCTTGAAGAGTTTGCTAAAATATCAAACTTCAATATCAATTTTAATAAACGTGAATCTAGTATAGAAAAGTTCATTTCTATTACTAAAAATAGCAGTGTTAAAAGATTTTTATTAGTACCTTGGATGGATAGTCATGAAAGTAAAGGAAAACTAATTGCAGCGCATATTTAATAATATATATATAGAAGAGACTCGTCAAACTTGCTCATCACAATACGTGGTGGGCATTCTTTTTATTTTTATAGGGGGGATCTGCATGCATGTTTAAAATATGTTTCAAAGGATTTCATGACAAACTCAAGTCTTCGACAACGATTCGGTTTAGACGATAAAGGTAGCTCTACAGCTTCTAGAATTATTAAAGATGCGGTAGATGCAAAAAAAGTTAAACCGCTTGATCCTAACACAGCTCCAAGATACATGAAGTATATCCCGTACTGGGCGTAAATAATAATAGGATTACTGTATGCTTGATTCCACAATAAGGCAATTGGGCATTTTCATAAAATAGAGAAATTTAACTTGCCGGTAACTTGCAGAACAGATATAAAAAAGAACAAAAAGCCTTTAAAAACAGGATAAACAGTAGAAATTTAACTTGCTGGTAACTTGCAGAACAGATATAAAAAAGAATAAAAGGCCTTTAAAAACAGATTAAAAAGCATAAAATTAATTTGCAAGTATGCGCTATATGGTTTCCTTTTGCAATGTAGGTCAAAATAGATCGAATTCAAGTTGTTGTGGGAGCTCAATAGTCGCGGCAACAAAGCGGTTAAAAACATAGAGGTTGGAGGACTGTGATCCGTCGGACTTTTCTGTTTCATAGACGGTGATTATTCCTAATCTTGTTGCCTTTCTTAGCATTCTTTGGAAGGTGGATCGGGAAATGCCATGATTATAGGATTCTAGGCTGATGGCTTTCAAGATCGTACCCATTGCTGCGTTACATACCCCTGGTGTTTTTGCGGAAAATTGAACAAGCCATTTTAATCCTAATAATTCACATTTTGTTAAATCACATATATTCTGATTTAGCCACATTTCCATGTGGTGTTGAAACTCCTCTAATGTAGTGAATTTGGAAAATGGTTCTAATTCATTCATTTTATCTGACATTAATTTCATCGTTCCCACCACCCTTTCACTGTTTATATATGTTCCTTGCTTGTGAAAGGACAGGGTGTGTATGCAATATCGGTGATGATTTTGTGAACTTTTTTAGTAAATAAAAGTACACAGGGAAGGTTCTCCCGATTGATTCTAGTAATAGTGTCTAAAAGGAGAGGTTTTTAAATGAATCCCCGAAAGGGGAAGGGAATTGCAAGGTATATGGAGAAGATGGTTTTGCGAAACAATAAGTTGATATGGCAGTTTTAAAGACTATGATCGTGATTTCAAAAAGGCTGATGAAATGGCTCCTAATGATCCGAGAGACGCACAAAAATAATACTAGGCATCATCATCAAGATGGTAAAACAATGAAAAAAATAAATAAGGAAATTCATAAAGACTACACCCATAGAGATGGGATGTCGCTAAAGAAAAGAAATAGGAGGCGGTTTAATGGCAATCAATAAGTTTGGAAATGCTAAGCCTGAAAATATATTAGAGTTACAAGATGAGTATTCAATTAAGCTTCCTAAGGAATACGTTGAGTTTTTACAAAATTATAATGGTGGAATAGTTGAAAAGAGTGATGAAAATAAAATTTTGATAGAAGACTTATCTTCTTATATAAATATTGATGTTTTGTATGGAGTGGAGACTGGAAGTAGAACATCAGATATACGAACATGGACGACTAAGTTTAAAGAAGATCTGATAGCTAAGTCCATTATTATTGGTGATGAAATAATGCAAGGCTTTATAGTGATGATTTGTGAAGGAGAGTTCACCGGAGTATATTATTGGGATGATTCTAATCAATTCGAACAATCAACAGATGAAGAAAATACTTATTGGATTGCAGAAGATTTTAGTTCTTTTATTAAACACTTAATATGAATATGACAATATTTAAGTAGAAAAATTACCCTGCTTATCATTTCGGAAAGAAAGGGCAGTAATTAAGGGACGGTGAAAAAGGGCAGGCCTAACCTGCTTAAACAAATCATCTAGTTTTAAAAGTTTGTCGTTATACCGGTAGTGTTGTTTCATTTGTTTGACCATCCCGATTACAAACAATCCTTTTTCTGCGATTGATTCAAACAAAGGTGCGTGTGTAAACCAGGTATCCATCAAAGACATAATCGGCTACTATGCCTTTATCTATGGCGTTTTGAATAAGATTAGCTGCGACATCAGGCTTAGATTGTATTGCCTCCAAACGGCGTTTAAAACCGGAGGTTCTTTTATCAACAGAAGAATCCATTTCACAATAACGATTTTCTTTTTTGGCAGAACTGAGGAGCGCAAAGTCAACTGGAACAAATGAAAATCCATCTGACCATCCCAGCGTTAACATCGCAAATCCTTTAATAAATTTATGAGTCACATGGTCATGAATACGAGCTAGTAACTCGACTTTTTTACTGCGATTTCAAACTGAGTCATCCAAAATAAAAACGGATACTCTATTTGATGAAGTTAACCTTTGGAAATGTTTAGTTGTTTCTAGTGACAGAGCTGATAAAAATTTTCGCCAGTTGAAGGTCGGTGCTTTTAAAAAGTCATAAATCACATCTTACTTGGAAGATCAATGGCCTTTTTACTTAAACAAGCATGGTACCAATTGCGATGCTCAAAAACTAACAGGAACAGAAGCTGAAAAAGGCTTCAGGGCTCGGATTTAACTCCGAAATTTGAGTTATCATTTATTAAAAGCAAAAAAAAGACCATCTACAAAGCAGTAGAGGGGCTTTTGACTGAAAAAAATGCTGGGTTTAATTACTACGTTGTTACTCTCTAATTATTTTTTGATGGGTGAATAGCAAACAGGAAAATAAATTTGTGGATTTCTAATCTAATCTTATATTATCAATGATAATTGATTTTCGGGCATCATTTTCTCCCTGAGACTCCACAAAAACTCCTAAAAATTCAACACCTTTTAAATCAATTTCAATATCCTTTTTCTCTACTTCTCCTGCACCAAAAGTTACAGATTTTATTAATTTTAGTTTTGGTGCAGTAACTTTAGCATTGTAATCTGGTGCAAATGCTGCTACGAGTTCTTTTGGAAAATCACCATTGATTGAAGTTATGCCATTACCCCATTCGATGGGGTTTTGATAACTATAAAACGAAATTTTCACACTTGCCGTTGATCCAGGTATTCCATCTATCTGTCCAAACGCTATGTTTAGGACTCCTTTTTTATACATGTTTCCGGTAAGAAAAGGATTGAAAGTATAAAGATGGTCCTGGTATTTTAGATGATTTTGACGTCCATATTCATGTTTAATAGAGATTGCGTTATGATGAATATTACCATTAACATCAATTAAACCATTATAATCAGATATTTTTATATCACCATCATGTGGATATGAATTAATGAAAACAGAAGGATTTCCTTTTTCTGATGCTTCTCCATTAGATAGGTCAATTGTTAAACCTAAACCATATAAAAACAAGCTGATTGGCTTATCTTGTTTAAATAAATTTTTATCTAATTCAAAAGTAGCGTTAAAGGCACTTCCAATCCCTTTATAAAATGATGAATTTTCTGTATCTAAAGAGGATTCATAGGTCTTTTGATGGGAAGGAATATATAGGTAACCATATTCAGATAAATAGGAAAAATCCTCATTAAATGTAACTTCTCCCTGAACTTTTAATACTTTTGACTCATCATTGTAAGTAATGCTTGAAATTGACACCTCTTTATTTTTATTTTTCATTACATAGGGTGCATCCTTCAGCAATGGGTTAGGCAGTTTTTTTAAGCCTAATAATTTTATTTTCTTAGTTGACTTTAAGGAAAGAGTTTTCCAGTCTAGTTCCTCATCATGACCTAAAGAATAATCCATACGAACCAATTTCTTTTCTTTATCATTAACTTCCCCTAAGTCATAAACCACGATCGTATCTTTTCCATCTTGATAGGACAAAATAGTTTTTTCAATATCACTGATAGAACTTCCATCTGAATAGATGGTTTTCACTTGTGTACTAATATTTTCCCATTCAGTTGAAAAATCTTCTTCATATTTGAAGGCTAATACCGCATGTTCTTCCATTTCATCTTCAAAATAATATGTAGTGTACCCGATAAATCTAACTCTTCCATTTCCTTTTTCAAATAATATCTCATCATATGCATCAAAATCAATCTTTGGGAACAAGTATTCCTCTTGATTAGTTATCTTCTCATTTTTAATTTTACTAACATTTTTAGCTCCTTCTAGAGGTTCATGTCCGTTTAAATGCTTAAAATAGGTGATTCTATATCCCTCTTTTTCTTTAAATAATTCTAGTGCAACTGTATGCTTTTCTTTATTGGAATCTTCATAATAAACATGTACTTGTTTATCCTTGGCTTTAAATGTAAAATCTTCTATTTTCATTTCATCCAACTTCCAACTACTTGCATGTGAAAGGATATCTTCCGGGGTATAGTAATCTTCTTGCATGTAAGTCTCTGCAATAATTTCTACGTCACCATCTATAATTCCCTTCATAAATGTTTTCGCTGTTTCTGTTGGTGTGTCTTTATTAACGCCACATCCAGTAATAACAATTATGGATAACAATGTTAATAAGAATGGTATAAGTTTTTTTCTCATAAGAAGCCTCCAAAGTAATGTATATACTAATCAAGTGTTTACTGGTATTACTAAAGATTGATTGAGTCTCACTTTTTATTCTCTTATTTTTTTTCTAAAGAAAAAGCGAGTTAATCTTTACTTCTCCTTTCGAATTCTGTATTTTGTTATATTACTATATTAATATATCGAAAGTATAATAATTGATAAAAAAGATAGAATTCACATAATTGTAGTTTTTTAGTAAGAATAATTTGAAGTAATTAGTAGGCGGTTTAGGAAGGAGATGAATATAATTTTTTAGGATGGTTCCTCTTGATATAAATGATAGTTTAGTTTGTACAATTCTATTAGGTACTCTATCTTTACACTCAAATATTCATGTATATTGGTATTCTGTTTGGAGCCAGCCCTATTGTCGCTATTCAGAGACCATTTGCTTTTAATCTTGTCGGAGTATATGAAAAGAAAGAGCCGTCAGCTCTAATGACCATAGTATAATGGCCATTAGAGCTGACGGCTCTTAAACTAGAAAGGGAAAAGGTTATTTGTTCCTCTTTGCTTGGCGGCCAGAGAACAAATAACCTCTCACTATAATGCCTATTTAACTAGAATGTCCTCTTACCATCAAGAAATATATGAAATTTATCGATTCCTTCAATGAGGAAATCCTTTGTCCTTGTTGCGGAAGATTAACCAGGAAACAAGGAAAATATGAAAAAACGATTCATTTTAAGCATCAATCCTTTCAGATTCCTATCATGCGGAGAAGATGCCCAGATTGTAATAAAACCTTTTCGTTAATGCCTTGTTTCACTTTCCCATGGGGAAGGTTTGCGAATCATATTTATGAGTTTTTAGGAAGATGGCTAATGGAGGAGGTTCTAGTTAATCGATTGGCTGAATTTTAACCACTTCCTTTGTTTCAGTGATTTCTCTTAAAACACTTTACCGAAGCTCAGAATTATGGGTTTCTTGGAGAAATGGTGGATTGATCAGCGAAAGAGATGGGTTATAGAGTTTCAAGGAGGAGATGGATTACTATCCTTATACCGTGAGGGGATAAACTCCAACTTCTTCTTTCTTTTTACTTTGACGGAATTGACTCTGTTCCCTGTAAAGGAAGAATTGTTTCTAGGATTAATCTCCGCCAGGACGTTTCTATAGGTGAAGCCAACTGCTTTGTCGGATGATTTGGTTAAACCCCATTCAATTTCCTTTTTCTTGCTCCACAAAATATGTCCCTACCTCTGAGGCTGATAGTCGAGGAAAATGGGGTTGTTACCTATTATATTGAGTAAGAGGAGAAAAAGAGATGAATGAAACGATACGTAATGGATTAGCTGCGTTTAGATTTGGATTAATTGCTCCAATCGTTCAACGACAGCTACAGCCTAGGGAGAGGTATGCCCTATTAAAGGAAATTGCTAAACAAAGATATACGATTCCAGGCAGTGAAAAGAATACAGTGAGTGTTCGATCCTTGGAAAGATACCTTCAAGCGTATGAAAGAGATGGATTTGAAGGACTGAAGCCCCAATTAAGAGAAAAAAGAGGAAGTCTACGAAACCAAGATCCATGGTATGATGATGGTTTTTCTATTGCTCAAGAAATGTTATCTCAATTTTCTGCTAGTGATTGGGTAGAACTATCAAGACAAGTATTAACTAAGCCATTAGAATGGCAAAAGAAACTTATATACTGTCTTGATAACGAAATAATTTTTTGTTCGAAGGGATGAACGAATTAAAGCGAACTTTCTAACGTGTTCCCTCACTTTATTGGTCTATCGCGTTTTAGAGAAAAAACTGGATGAATCCGTACCTGTCCAGAGCTCAGTACGCATTTTTTGACACCAAACGACCACAAAACACCTGTTATTATAGCGTTCTTGTGGTTTTAAATGCCAAAATTGAGTTATTACTATAATATCCATATTTACGTATAAAACTATAATTTTTGTATTTGTAGGAAATATTATGTAGAAACCTCATTAATATTTTGGTAGAATAACATTGTTGTTATTTTAAAATAATAAAAAGAGAGGATGAAAATCTTGGAACAACAACAGCAGCAAGTAGTTTATGCACAACCACAAGGGAATGGTTTAGCAGTTACAGCCCTAGTATTAGGTATTATTGGCCTGGTATTCTCTATGGTTCCATTTTTACCGTACCCCTTGGCAATCCTAGCAATCATTTTTGGATTCATTGGATTAAAAAAGCAAGTTAAAAAGGGTTTAGCTATTACAGGAATTGTTACGGGGATCATAACTTTAGGACTAAAAGTTTGGTTTTGGGTTGGAATGGCATCTTTACCATCACTATTTTAAGAAATACATAAATACCCCTTGTTTTTATTCAAGGGGTATTTTTTACGGAGGTACTATAAATATGATAACAGAATATAACGGTACGGAACAAGGTCAACCACAGCGCGCTACAAGTGGGAAGTCTATCGCTTCATTAGTATTGGGTATATTGTCACTAGTTATTCCATATGTTGGTCTTGTTCTAGGAATAGTAGGAATTGTTTTGTCCAAGAACGCATTAAATGAGATTTCAAAATTTAATTATAATGGTAGAGGGATGGCCATTGCAGGTTTGACTACCAGTATAATAGGCTGTGCATTATATGGATTAATTATATTATTTCTTATAGTAATTGGTGGGTTTTTCAGTGCCTTTTAAGGCTTAAATATATATGGCACCTTTTGCGTTTAATAAAATTAAACCTGCCCAATACGTAGGATGTTTAGAATATACTCTAATGGTTGGGGAGAACCTTACTCAAATAGATGGTAGACCTTCATATAGTTCACGATTAGAAGGTCATTATTTATTCAGTGCTTCTTATTTTTATAATAAAATATACTAATATATTATTATAACAGTAGTGATTTTATACAGTTCATAGTGAATGACATTCTGATTTCTTGATGAGTAAAAGATGTTCAATCAAAAATCAAACGATAGGAGGCGATCGGCCTGTAATAGGAGAAAAATGTATGTGAAATTTTGTATTTGTCCTAGGTATAAATTTTATATGAAAAAGTACTCTTTCTTTGGATTGTTGTTTGGTTTGGCGATTAAACAATAACATAATAAGAGCACTTTTTCATTTTTTACATTTTTGGGGTATTGGTCTGTCTTAAAGCCATCGCTGTTAGCGATTTCGTTTTTCTGCTGTTTCATAAATTCGAGGTTTTGGGGACGGATGGCCATGTTGGAAGGAAAGATAGAGTCAAAATTTCGTTAGGAATGCAAAAGGCAGTGCACAATTTGGCCTAGAGACACGAGAAGTTAAGAATGTTTTGCTTCAAGAAAATGATTGAAAGAGCATGGGGACGGCAGAAACGTCCCATGTTTCCAAGTCTTTTGCTTAATCTAGTTTGAAATCATAAAGTATGATTTATTTTCCGGTAGTTGACTCAAGATATTTATCAGTAGTTTTATATACTGGCGAATCGACACAAACTCCTAGCATTTCAGTATCATTTAGATTGAGTTCAATATTTTTCTTTTTCTATTTCTCCTGATGCAAGAGTAATTGTTTTAATTATTGTAAGTTTTAGTTTGGCAATATCAATTTCGATATCTGGAACCTTTTCTTTAATGACTTCACTAGGGAAATCATTGTTAGACATATTATAAGTGTTACCCTATTAGATTGGATTTTGATGACTAATAAAATGTTATCGTCATTTCTTCGGTTGATAGTGGTGCATAATTACCTTTCATCTTCTCAATTGCCAAGTTTAGATTAACATTTTTATACATATTTCAAAATAAGGGTTACTTTTAATGAAGATATTTCATAATTATTTGAATATGGGTAAATGCAAATGTAGTAGCAAAAGGGGATTCTTCTATTTTATATGCATACCTAAATGGAGTAGTAAGAAGATCTAATATTAATGGTTTTAATTGATGGGAATGATATATTCATCATAATTCATTAGCTATTGATACTGATTATGGCCATTTCAATAGTATCCAAGAAAAGAGTCGGGTATATAGCTTCACTCCATTTACCTTGTACTCCTATCACTTTTGTCTCATCATTATAAGTGATACTTGAAATGGTTACCTTTTTATTTTTATCTTTCATTACATATGGTGCATCTTTTATTAAAGAGTTTGGAAGCTTGTTAAGACCTAATATTTTTATTTTCTTTTTTGATTCTAATGTCAGCGTTTTTAATTCGGATTCCTTGTCTTTTCCCATCGCATAGTCCAAGCGAACCAGTTTATTTTTATTATTCTCAATTTCCCCGAGGTCATACACCACAATTGTATCTTTTCCCTCTGGATAGGCCAATCAGTTGTCATCTTTATCTTCATCATTACTATACCCTAGAATTTGCAACTGAGAGCTTCCATCTGAATAAATAGTCTTTACTGTAATTGCTGTATCTTTCCATTCAGTCGTAAAATCACTTTCATATTTTAAGGCTAATAATGCATGGTCTTCCATTTCATCTTCAAAATTGTAAAAGGTATGTCCAATAAGTTTTACTTTACCATTTCCCTTTTCAAATAATACTACATCATATGCATCAAAATCAGTCTTAGGGAATATGTATTCAGTTTGATCGTTCTTTACTGTTCCTTCTTTATCTCGAGAGGAAGGTAGAAACGATACGCTTATTTAGGTGTAAGTAAGGTTCAGGCTCTTATTGAGTTTGGATCTGTTTGTTATGGAAGAAACGCATCAAATGCTATTCTTGGAGTAATAGCTATTGCTGGAAAGGCGATTATTGATATTTTTAAAGGCCTTTGGGATTGGATTGTTGCTTTAACCACTAACCCACCCACTAGGTTTTTTCAACGGGATTGGAAATGCTGTGCTGCATCCGGTGGATACTATTAATTATATAGGGTGCGGTGGAGACGGCAAGGGAACGTGATATGGTCAACGATGATGCCCGAAGTCGTGGCGGATTTTTCTCTAATGCACTAATTTCAATTGCATCGGTAGCTAATATGCTTATATCCAACTCTTTAATGCCGATACCTTTCAATGTGTTTCAAACTACTAAGCTGAAAAAATAGAAAGGAGAAAAAATGCATGTGGAAGGAAAAAGTTGATGAGATTAGAAAACGAAGGGAAAGGAGAAATAGGTTAGTGAATAATGGAATTTCGAGGAATCAATTAAGGGTATTCCAAAATGAAGTTAATAAAAGATTTAATTATGATTTACCTAAAGAATATATTGATTTTTTAGAGATTATAAATGGAATTGATCACAATGGTTTAGTCTTGTATGGGATTGATGATTGGATAAATAATGATATTAATCATCAACAGGTTACTGGATATATTGATACAAATGAAATATGGTATCAAAATGAAGCCCAAAAAACTTATTTGTTCTTTGGTGATAGTAATATAAGCTGGTATTGCTATGATTTAAAGAACAAGGTTTATGTTGAATTAGATAAACCTTCTGGAGAATTGGAAAGAGAATATCAGGGCTTTAATGAAATGATTGAGAGGGCTTTAACAAATGTCTTATAGTTCATAGAGGTTTCGTTTCAACCACTAGTGGCCACCTGATATTTGTAGAATTCGAGGTTGATGGATATGTGAATCAAATAACCGGAGAAATGACTAATTTTCACCCGGTAGTAGAAGAGGAGGGAATCATGTTAAAAGATGTAAGGTATTTTAGCTATGATGATAAGCCAATGCTAATTGATCATTTTTATACGATTTTATTTGAATGGAGAAAGGAAAAAGTTTTGGATGTAATAAAGGGTTATTCGCAATTAATAGGAAATGCGGTTAATGAAGAAATGAGATGTTATTTTGCTAACGAGTTTCCTATAAATGATGAAGAGTACTTTGGAAATACAGGAGTTGCCTTTTATTTTGATGATCCAGCAGTTGATGAAGAATGTATAATTATTTTGTCTAACCAACAATTTTATGAGGTCATTAAGAAAAAATATATGGAATATTTAAATGTTAATAAATCCAATAAAGAAGAGATAATAAGCCTTCTAGATGAAATGAAAAACAAGTTAGGATTATAGAAAAAGGTTTTCGTCCGTCATCGGTAGCGATATTGCAAAACGTACACTTTATGCATGCTTTGAGATGATTGAGGACGAGTGCTCAAAATCTTTCTCAGTTTCACAATCCAGTGACGGTATGCACCTAAATCATCAGGCTTTTAATTACTTTATTTACAATGGGGTGATTTTTTATGTATATCAAACTAGATAAATTTTTATTAGAAGATGTAACGCTTGATTCTTGGTATGATGATGGTTTTTCAATTGCTCAAGAAATGTTATCTCAATTCTCTCCTAGTGATTGGGTAGAACTATCAAGACAAGTTTTAACTAAGCCATTAGAATGGCAAAAAAAACTTATTTACTGTCTTGATAACGAAATAATTGCTGAGGAACTAAATATCATTGTAAAGTTGATAAGGGTAAATGACTTAGAATTATTTGATATGTGTATAGATGCATTAAGAGCATTTGATCATGAAATTGGACATAAGTATGTTGTGTCAAATCCGTCAATTATAACAGATATCAAGGAGAGAATTGAGGATGCTGGGACTCCAACAAAAAAAGTATTGGAAGATTTTCTATGTACTTTCGAATCACGGTGACGCCTTGAAAAATCTTGTTTCAAATTTTATTTCAAACGTGGTTGTGGTGTCTAGTTGTGCCATTTTGCGTGTAAAACCTCCAATTGCTCCCCATTAAGAACCCGTCCCTATGTTCCTTTATGTGTTCTCTAATCTTTCAAACTTATTTTCACCTTTTGTGACCTATTTCACTGTCAGGTAACTCCAAAACGAGATAAAGTTAGAAAGTAATATTGCAATAATTAAAAGTGATGATGCTTTACTAACAATTCATTATACATCCGTGCTAATTCAAAAGGAGGAGTTACCAATAATAGTCTCAATGATTACTTTTCTGTCGAACTTAATCTTAAGTATTTACTTAAGTTCAACTCCTTATAAGAGAAAGATAAGGTTAAAGTTAGGCTTTACGTTGGTTATATTGGCATTTGTGAGCTATCCAATTCCTATGTATCTTTATAACCACCATTGGGAAAATCTACATGCAATTTCCGATTTAATTATTTTTAATCTTATCCTGTTTATTGGCGGAATAATTACCCTAATTATGTCTAGCAAAAGCTTGTTTCTAAAATTCAGGAAACATGGGGGCGGTCCTGCTGTTCTTCAAAAATTGTCGGTAGGAATGCTAAAGGAAATGCACAAATCGGCTTAGTAACAAAAGTAGTGAAGAAGGTTTCACTTCAAGAAAATGAATGGTAATAGAGGAACATGGGGACGGAAGAATAGTCCCTAGGTTCCTTTTTAGTCTTGTCTCTTAAGTTGCCTGTTGTGAAGTTTTGCTAGAAACAAGTATGAAAGAATGGATCCTATTAGGTCTAGTGCCATATCCCATTGGGCATCCCAAATATCGCCTTGGGTACCCAGGAAATCCTCAGCTGTTTTACCCCCATGGGCGATTTTGGAAAAGCCCCACTCGATGATTTCGTAAAAGGCTGATGAGGCGAGAGACATACATAATGCGATTAAGAATAGCCATTTTCCTTTGGTTAATGGTGTTGTTTTTAACAATAGTTCTCTAAAAAAGATGACAAGCATTCCTTTGAGAAAATGGCCGAAGCGGTCATAATGGTTTCTTTGTAAATCAAAGTGATCTTTAAGCCAGTTAAATAAGGGAACCTTTGAGTAGGTATAATGGCCTCCAATGAACATCAATATAGCTAGAATGGAAATGATGAAATATGAAAGGGTTGTCAGACGAAACCTGTTGTAGGTAGCTACAATAATAATTATTCCTACGACGGCTGGAGTGACTTCTAGAAACCAGTCACCAATCGCATGTGGTTTTATCGCTGACCAGATGAAAACGATAATCGTGCAAAGTAGAAATAATATATGGGTTTTTGCAATCTTTTGGCGGTGCATCTTCCTCATCCCTTTAATACAGTTTGCTGTTAATATTTGTGGGAATGGAGGAAATTATTCTGAGCTAGGGAGAAGCGGTGGAATTCCAGAGGGTAGTTTTTGGCGCTGATTTTTTGAAGAGGATATGCTTGTCGCTTTTTTCACCCAAATTCCTAAGCAAGTCTTTTCTGCCAGTATTCATTGTTATTGAATACCCAATCTGCTAGCAATTACTCATTATATGTCTCCAATAAGGTCTATTAGGTACCTAATCTGCTAGCATTTTGAGGTTTTATGTCTCCAACAAGGGCTATTGGAGACAATTCTGCTAGCATTTTTTGATCTTTTGTCCCCAATAAATCAGAAAACTAGTCATTTTTTCCGTATACCCATACGGGTAATCGGTACCGCAGGTTTACAGTCGGCTCATGGAGACAGTTCTGCTGCTTATTTTTTTAAGGCTCTTTTCTCAAACATTGTTGCTTTTTAAGCTAAGAATGAAGAAATTTGACAGTAAAACAGCAAACATTTATGAGAAAAGAGCCTGCAAATTAACTTTCAAGCTACAAAATAGTTGATATCCACGTTAAAATCGGGTTT
>CALCRD010000395.1 GCA_937894355.1 uncultured Bacillus sp. | reverse complement strand
CGATTTAATCATGCCTCCTAAGCAGGTGAGCAAGCTGGAAAAGAATCGAATAGTATTCGAAACAACACCCTATTACAGAAGTAGGGTGTTGTTTAGTATTCCTTCCCAGAAATTGAGGGCAGATTTTTTTCAGTAAGGCTGTGTTAAAGACCATTGTTGATATTTAACAACCTGTTGATTGGAGTGGAGGGCACGCAGACTCCTGCGGGAAGCACGAGCTGAGTGAGACTCTGGAGGAAGGAACGACCGGAAGAGGCTCACGGGTGAGCCCGCGGAAAGCGAAGTGCCTGGAACGGAAATCAACAGCCTAGTTTAACAGAGCCTTCAGTAAAAATACACCTGCTTAGGATTCATTTTAATGATATTTTTTCAGATAATGGCTGAGTGTCAGTAACGGAAAAATATATTGGTAGCTATGATAGTGGATGTAGAAATCCCCGGCCATTCCTTGACCCGTGGGATAAGAATTTGTCCAGTCGTCCTCTGATTGTAAAGTGTGAAGTAGGTAATGCAAACCTTTTTGGATGGTTAAAGTGGGCTGACTTGAAGCGGAAATTAAGGCATCTAACGCCCAAGAAGTATGGGTAATCGTACTCGTACCAAGTGGTACATAAGTTTGTTTACTATCACTTTTACAAGATTCTCCCCATCCGCCATCCTGATTTTGAATTTTTTGCAACCATTTTACTGCGGACTGAATCGCTCGATGATCGGAGGAGATTTCCAGCGCTTTAAGCCCTGTAAGTGCTGACCAAGTACCATAAATATAGCAAATACCCCAGCGGCCATACCATGAGCCGTTTTTTTCTTGGTGGTCGAAAATCCATTGTCCGGCTTTTTTAATGAAAGGTGATTCCTTTGCCAGTTTCGTATAGCCGCAAAGAAATTCTAGTGTTCTCCCTGTTAAATCTGTACAAGAAGGATCAATGAACATAAATTCGCCTTTTTCCAGCGGTAAAATTCGTAGCAACCAATTATCTTTATTCCGCTCAAATGCCGGCCAGCCACCGTCATTGTTTTGCATGGATAATAGCCAGAGAAGGCCTTTTTCCCAAGCGAGTCTCAATTTAGGATTGGTGGGGACGCATCTAGCGATTGATCTTAACGACGCAGTCGTATCATCAACATCTGGATTCATCGAGTTTATATCAGAAAATCCCCAGCCCCCTGGTAAAGTTTTCGGAGTATCAAGGGCCCAATCCCCTAACTTTTTATGCTGCTTTGATAGTAAATATTGATTTGCTTTTTCCACCATTGAATCGTTTGGATGGACCCCAGCTTCCTGAAGCGCATAACTAAGTAAAGAGGTATTCCAAACGTTAGCGGTTGTATACTGCATATGAATACTGCCAGAAATATTCGTTTTCATTGCTTTAAGCCCATTGATTGCCTTGGTAATAAGTGGATCGGTCTTGGAATAACCAAGAGACAGTAACGCTAAAATCATTAAAAAAGTCGAGCTGAAATAATTGTAAAAGGTCCCATCCTCTTCAATATGCTTAAGCATATATTGGAGAGTCCGATCAATCGCTAATTGGTGAATTTTTTCAGAAACCCCCAATAAACTATTTACTCCTTGCCTAATAAAGGACTGTAATGAACGCCACTCAGATGACTTACTCCTTCCATCGAAATCATCGTCGGTTCTCTGGACAATAAGATCAGTTATGTCAGGACTTTTCTCTGTCCGTAGCACAAACCTTTTGTCTGCCAATATTAATAATGGTGCAAGGTTTGATCTTCCATATACCGACAAACTGAAGAAATGGATAGGAAAATACGTAGGCAAAAGAATAAATTCAACTGGGAATGGAAAAAAGAGTGGCCAACGGATTTGTCCTGTTAAAGCCAGCATAGTTTTGGTGAACATATGGGCGCTAGTTAAGCCGCCATTTTTTAAGATAAATTGTTTTGCCTCTTTCATCCTTTTGTTGTTTTTTGAAAAATATCCAGAATATAGAAGTGAGTAATAGGCTTCAATCGTCGCAGTAACATTTCCCTCTCCTTCATCGTAAAAAAGCTTCCAAGCACCATTTTTCTCCTGTTTACTGGAAATTCTTTCAACTAATTCTTGGATTAATTCTTCATCATGTATTTCCAATGTTCTTAATAAAATAATCATATAGCAATCTGTTGTGATTCCAGTTTCAAATGGGAAAGCCCATGAGCCGTCTGGAGTTTGCTCGTTTCTTAACGTTTCAATCAAACAATCAATCTGTTTTTTTATTTTTTCTCGCAACTCGTTTCACTCCTAATCTGTAAACTGCTCTTACCAATACATATTCTTAAGGCTGTTTGTGAATTCACAAAGGTGGTGTGGACAATTTGTCTTTTTAAAAAGAAACAGAAATGGCAACCTTTAACCCCGCAACTTTTGAGGTTAAAAGAGGAGTTAAAACGGAAAAGTAAATCGGGCCAAAAGACTTCTTTTAGCATGGGGGAACTTTCATCTGAAGAAAAGAAGCTAATCGAGAAGATTCGTTCGACAACAAAAAGTTTAAATCTTAATAATGTAACGAGGACTAAAGCTTATTTAGATTTTTATAGATGTCATAGGGAAATACATTGGGCATTTCTTGGACATATGGTTTCAAGAAATGGCGGCTGGAATATGACTGATTTACAAGGTGACCTGCTAGCCAACTTATTAACAGAACGAGAACAAAAATCATTTTTTTCATTTTTAGAGCGAGGCAATTGGTTGATTTTCCAAGATGTATTTCCGCAATTTTTATTGTACGAAGAAAGCATTAAACGAAACAAATCATTTTTTCACCTTTTACCATTGTTTAATGTCTCAATTTTTATGGAGACAATCTGGAATCACTTTTTACGTTATCAAGACTGTTATTTGTTAGCGATTGCCTTAATTATTAATGAGCAGAGCTATCTCGAGAAAAGAGTCATTCAAAATCCTGTCTATAAAAAAAACGTCTTTGACACGCCCGAATTCAAAGTTCAGGAACTGTTTGCCTTTACTTATATCCTACTACCCTATCAGGAAGGCAAACTAAAAATGAAAGGGCAAATTTTGCATCATTTTGACAATCTATCTGAAAGAATTAAATTAGGAAAACGTCTATATTCGCTCCTTTTTCAAAATGAAACTATGCTTAAGGGCTATTTGGATTGGGCAAATTCTCAACCACACACAGGTTCAAGGAAGGATTATTGGCCACAATTATTCCATCATTTGAAAGAAGGTATTCCGAGTAATGGCTATCATTTACGGTTAAGCGCCTGCCAACTTAAGCCAAATGCCGAGCGACTTTATAGCCCGGAATTATCTAATTCTTGGAAGAATGTAAAACATCAGCCTGCGGAAATCGGGGACTGGTTTAGTGATTGGAGAATTATATATTTCTTGATAGATGCTGATGAATATATTGACGGGGAGATTATCAATGGATACTGTAAATCACTCGAAAGACTTGAATTGGCAATCAAGGCTAAAAAGACTTTGGCCATCTTTGAATAAACGGTATATGGCTTCACTTTCAACGGTGTTAGTTGGATGCCTCATAGGGACTTATTTAGAATTGTTTTTAGTAGGAAAGGGAATTTTTGTGTTTCCAGGTAGACCGTTACCAGATATTTTTTCAATTAATATTTTTTTCACATTGATTGGTCTTCCCGTCTTCATTTTGCTTTTTCTATATATGGCAAAAAGAATGCTATTTAGGCGGAGGATTGGGTTTATTTTTATTGCCAGTCTGTTGATGGCAGTTTTAGAAAAAGTATTGGAGGAGTTTGGCTTTTTTACCCACAATAGTAAATGGCTCCATACTTATTCATTTATCACCTACACATTGTATCTGATTTTCCTTTATTCATTCTTTTATTGTCATCAAAAATTTAAAAGCTAATAACAAAAACGAGCAGCTCTAGTGGGCTGCTCGTTAAAAATTTGCCAAACCTGTTATTGTGATTTATTTACATATTCTTGAATCATTTGTACTGACACGTATTTCCTGTCTGGTAAATTTTCAATTTGCATCGCTAATTGATTCATTTGTTTGGTAACTTCATTTATTTTTTCGGTTGAAAATGCTTGTCCATCTTTACATAACTTGCAAGCTTCTTCAATATATTGTTCGCGAATTTGATCTAAATTTGCAAAATCACTAATGATTTGGCTTAGACCATTAACATGTTTTGATAGGGCTTTATGTACACTCATTACCTTACACTCTCCAATTTCTACATACTTTTTTTATAATATTACCATATTAAGGAGCAACAAATGGAATTTGCCTGAGGATTTGTTCTTAATTTTGTCATAAAAAGGTGAAAGTCATTTTTCCGAAACGATTTTAAATGTTATATACTATTAGTCAAAGGGTATAACCTATTTCGGGTAACGACCTTTTTATGTACCATAACGATAAATGTGGTTAGAGGGTGGTGGAATCAATTAAGCTAACAAAAAGGCAAGAAGAAATCATCCAAATAGTGAAGATGAATGGACCTATTCCCGGTAAAGATATTGCCGAGATGCTATCGTTAACTAGAGCAACCCTTAGGCCGGACTTATCAATTTTAACGAAGGTAGGGAACTTGGAGGCCAGACCTCGGGTGGGTTATTATTATAATACGGATGGAGAAACTAAAGAGTATATAGATTGGTTTGCGAACCATCTAGTTAATGAATATAAGGCACATCCGATTGTAATAAAAAAATCCACCTCTGTTTATGATGCCATTGTGCAAATCTTTTTGAAGGATGTAGGAACTTTATATGCTGTAAATCAAAAAGGGTATTTAGCGGGAGTCATTTCAAGAAAGGATCTCCTTAGGGCATCAATAGGGAATCGAAATCTTCATGATTTACCTGTTAGTGTCATTATGACTAGAATGCCAAATGTTATGACTATTAAGCCGGAGGTTTCGCTTCTTGACGCAGCAACCATGATGATTGACTACCATATTGACTCCTTACCAGTTGTTCAAGAAGTTGAACAAAAGCCTAATACATATACGGTGATCGGTAGGATAACGAAAACAACCATTTCTCGGGCTTTTCTAGAGATGGCAAATCAATAATTCCGTAGTGGGAAGTGAGATCGATTTGGAACAAAAAGAAACTGTCTATGTAATCTCCGATTCTGTTGGAGAGACAGCCGAGTTGGTTGTAAAAGCAGTGGCAACTCAATTTAATGGTGGCCATGTTGAGATTAAACGAAATGCCTATGTAGCTGATTTTGACGATATTGAGGATGTCCTGGTCATGGCAAAACACAGTAATGCAATCATCGCCTATACCATAGTAATCCCTATTTTAAAGGAGTATTTGGATAGACGTGCCAATGAAGAAGCTGTGGTTATTGTCGATTTACTAAATCCATTGATTGAAGCATTCATGCATAAGTTCAAGAAAGAACCAAAGCATGAACCAAAGCTGATGCGGCAATTGGATGAAGCCTATTTCCGGAAAATTGAAGCAATCGAATTTGCTGTAAAATATGATGATGGCCGTGACCCTCGGGGACTTATGAACGCTGAAATTGTCTTAGTTGGAGTTTCGCGAACTTCGAAGACCCCATTGTCAATGTATTTAGCGCATAAAGGTTTTAAGGTGGCTAATGTCCCACTAGTGCCTGAGGTGGCACCGCCTGAAGAATTATTTAAGCTTCCCCGAAATCACTGTGTGGGCTTAATTATTACTCCGGATAAGCTGAACGCGATTCGAAAGGAACGCTTAAGAAATCTAGGTTTAACCTCACAAGCAAACTATGCTAGTTTTGAACGAATACTTGAGGAATTAGATTATGCCGAGAAAATTATGAAACGGCTTGGATGTCCAGTAATTAATGTTTCTAACAAAGCTATCGAAGAAACCGCAGACTATATTTTAGAAGTGTTAAAAAGAGAGAGGAGATCATAAATATGACAAAATTCGTTTACTTGTTTAATGAAGGACATAGTGGCATGAAGGAACTTTTAGGAGGAAAAGGAGCAAATCTTGCGGAAATGACTAAAATTGGTCTACCAGTTCCGTTTGGATTTACGATTTCCACTGAAGCTTGTAATGCCTATTATGATGCCGGGAAAACTATATCTAAAGAGGTTGAAAACCAGGTTTTAGATTCGCTTTCTCAGCTTGAACAAAAAACAGGAAAGCGATTGGGTGATCCTTTAAATCCACTGCTTGTTTCTGTTCGTTCTGGTGCTGTTTTTTCAATGCCAGGAATGATGGATACAGTTTTAAACCTTGGATTAAATGACGAAACCGTTGAGGGATTAGCCAAATTAACGGATAACCCACGTTTTGCATATGACTCTTATCGCCGATTCATCCAAATGTTTTCTGATGTCGTCCTAGAAGTGGACGTGTATTTCTTTGAACAATTATTGGAAGAATTCAGAGAGAAAAAAGGCTATTCATCAGATCCTGAATTATCTGCTGAAGACTGGCAAGAAGTGATTGCGGGATATAAAAGTATTGTGAAAAAGCGTACTAGAATGGATTTTCCGCAAGATCCAAGAGCTCAGCTTTTCTTATCAATTAATTCGGTTTTCGATTCATGGAATAATCAACGGGCAATTGTATACCGCCGTTTGAATAAAATACCTTCACATTTAGGTACAGCGGTTAATATTCAAAGCATGGTGTTTGGAAATATGGGGAACGATTGTGGAACGGGCGTTGCCTTCACACGTAATCCATCAACCGGCGAACACCTTTTGTATGGTGAATATTTAATTAATGCTCAAGGAGAAGACGTGGTGGCTGGAATTAGGACGCCACTTCCAATTGCTACGCTTCAGGATGAAATGCCAGAAGTATATCAGCAATTTGCCGACACTTGCCGTCAACTTGAAAATCATTATAAAGATATGCAGGATATTGAATTCACGGTTGAAAAAGGAACATTATTTATATTGCAAACACGGACAGGAAAACGAACAGCCCAAGCAGCTATTCGAATTGCTGTTGAAATGGTAGAGGAAGGCATTTTCGATAAAAAGACAGCACTTCTTCGTGTTGACCCAGAACAGCTTGACCAACTCCTCCACCGTCGCATTGACGATTCTTATGACCGTACTCGTTTGGCTAAAGGTTTACCTGCATCACCAGGTGCAGCAACTGGGCAAGTGGTTTTCGATGCCGATGAAGCTGAATTATTAGCCAATGAAGGCAAAAAGGTTATTCTTGTTCGTCCTGAAACAACGCCGGATGATATTCACGGGATTGTAGCAGCTCAAGCAGTTGTAACCAGCCGTGGCGGAATGACAAGTCATGCTGCAGTGGTAGCTCGCGGGATGGGTAAGGCATGTATTTGTGGTTGTGAAGCATTAAAAATTGATTTAGCAGAAAAACAATTCTATGTTGGCGATACGCTTGTTAATCATGGTGATATTATTACAATTGATGGTGGCACAGGGGAAATTATGCTTGGTGAAATTCCAATGATAGACCCTGAGCTTTCAGATGAGTTCCAGGAGTTACTTCAATGGGCTGATGAAGTTCGGGACTTAGGGGTTAGAGCAAATGCTGATAATCCAACCGATGCCAAAAAAGCATTCGAATTTGGTGCTGGAGGAATTGGATTATGCCGGACTGAGCATATGTTCATGGATCCGAAACGGATTCCTATCGTCCAAAAGATGATTCTTGCTTCAAATTTTGAAGATCGTAAGGAAGCATTAGATCTTCTATTACCAATGCAACAAGGTGATTTCGAGGGAATATTCGAAGAGATGCAAGGATTACCGGTAACCATTCGTTTATTAGATCCACCGCTTCATGAGTTTTTACCTGATAAAGAAGAATTAATCGTTGAGGTTACAAAACTTCAAATTACCGATCCGGACTCAAAGGAATTGAAAGAGAAGGAAGTTCTTCTTAAAAAAGTTCGTTCACTTGATGAATTTAACCCAATGCTCGGTCACCGTGGCTGCCGCCTTGGAATGGTTAATCCGGAAATTTATGAGATGCAAGCAAAAGCCATTTTCTACGCTGTTGCCAAGCTAGCTGAAAAAGGAACGATTGTGAAACCTGAAGTTATGATTCCGCTCGTTGGTCATGTAAATGAATTAAAAGTAATGCGTCAACTAGTTATCGATGCAGCAGTTCAAGTTCAGGAAGAAACAGGAATTGAATTGGACTATATGATCGGAACAATGATTGAAGTGCCACGTGCCGCTTTAACTGCGGATGAAATTGCTGTAGAGGCCGATTTCTTCTCATTTGGAACCAATGATTTAACGCAAACGACTTTCGGTTATAGCCGTGACGATGCTGAGGGCAAGTTTTTACAAAACTATATCGAGCATAAGGTTCTGCCAGAAAATCCATTTGCAGTACTAGATGTTGAAGGAGTAGGGAAATTAGTTGAGACCGGGGTAAGATTAGGTCGCGAAACAAAGCCGAATTTAAAAACGGGTATTTGTGGGGAACATGGTGGCGAAAAGAACTCGATCGAATTCTGTTACAATGCTGGATTGGATTATGTAAGCTGCTCACCATACCGGGTACCGTTAGCACGTCTTGCTGCGGCCCAAGCTACGATTCGTAAAGAATTGAAGCAAGAACTACTTCAAATACAAAAATAATCTCTAAATAAGCGGCGTTGCCCTGTTTTTGACAGGCAACGCCTTTTTATAGGCTCTTTTCTCAAACATTGTTGCTTTTTAATATGAAAATGAAGTGATTAAATAGTAAAAAAGCAAACATTTAT
>CALCRD010000394.1 GCA_937894355.1 uncultured Bacillus sp. | reverse complement strand
ATAAAAGACCCATAGCAGCCATCGGGCCCCATTCAAGACCTCTGTCTGTAATAAATCCGGCAATGGTAACAGACAATGTTTTGGCTTTGTTAATGCTAAGAATTGTTGAAAACAAAAATTCGTTCCACGCACTAATAAATACCAGAATTGCAGATGCGATAATCCCCGGTTTTGTTATAGGAACGGCAAGCAAAGCAAATCTTTGACACATATTGCATCCATCAATAACACCTGATTGCTCAATTTCCTCAGGAACTTCCTGAAAAAATCCAATCATCAACCATACTACGAGAGGTAGATTAAAACTTGTATTCATAATAATGAGAGCAATACGCGTATCAATTAAACCAATTAGTCGCATAACTACATAAACGGGAATAGCCACAGAAACCGCAGGATACATTTTTTGAACCATAAACCATAAGATAAATATATTACGAATTTTTCCCTCAAGAGAACCCTTGGCAATAGCATAGGCAGATAAACTACCAAAGAGCACACAGATTATAGTGGAACAGACCGCAATAATGACAGTGTTAAACAACCCCTTTGTAGCACCATACTTTTTAAAAATATCTACAAAGTTAACAAAAGTTACCTGCGAAGGAATCAATATCGGCGGACTCTTAAGATATTCCTGAGGCAACTTAAAAGCATTAGATGCCAACCAATATAAAGGAAATAATACACCTATAATAGACACAGTTACTGTAAGCCATTTCACAGGTCTTGACAAGAAATTAGTTAAAGTATCTTCAATCGAAAAGGTTTTTTTAAACATACCAATACTCCCTATCTCAATTCTTTATCTATTTTATTTCTAAGGCGTATAAAAATAATCGATATCAAAGACATCACTAATATGAATACAAATGCCATAGCGGCCGAATACCCAATATTAAGATATTTTAGACCCTGATTATAAATAAAGTTAGGAAGCATTTCAGTAGCCATCCCTGGGCCTCCACCAGTCATAACAAACACTGTATCGAAAACCTTAAACGCATCGGTGATACGAATCATTAAAACAATTATCATAACTGGGCGTAAAAGAGGAAGAATAATCTTAGTAAAAGTTTTCCATTTGCTTGCCCCATCCACAGCAGCAGCTGCAATAGCAGTAGATGGGATTCCTTTCAGCGCCGAAGCAATGATAATGGTTACCCATGGAGTTAAACGCCATATATCTACTGAAATAACCGTTTTCAGAGCATATTTAACATCACCAAGAAAGTTAATGGGCGTAATACCAAGTAAATTGATAAAATAATTAATTACACCTGTTGTGCGATCAAGCATCATGCGCCATAAAGTGCCAGCAGCAACAGGAGCTATAATCATTGGGATAAGAAACAGGGAGACAATAATACGTGTTTTTTTAGAATCACTTGACAACATCATTGCCATAATAGTTCCCAGAATAACCTCAAATACCACGGAAATGGTGGCAAATCTGACGGTATTCGTAGCCGCTATGATAAACCGTTCATCTCGAAACATGTCAATATAATTCATCAGTCCAACAAATATCGGCTTAGCATTGGGCACATTCAGCTTCAGGGTATTAAAACTCAACCAAAAAGAATACACCAATGGCGCAAATGCGGTAATAGCCAAAATAAGACAAGTGGGCAGTAAAAATAGCCAAGTCGTAATTTTATCGGAAAAATTGCTCCATATTTTAGAATTCATAATTTCATCACCCTTCTTATTGGATGGTCTTATAAAAATCATATATCAGGAAAAAGACGGGAGCGGGGAAACTAAATGATGATTCGCTATCCTATAAATTTTAGCATATTCGGATGGAAACCCTGCTCCCAAACTTTACCTGATTATGATTATTTCATGCGCTCTGCAATTGTCTGAGCTGTTACATTCTTAAGTCCATCTGGAGGAGGATTCGATTTTAACGCTCTCGTTACACCTCTCTGCATATAATTCATTGCTTTTTCGACATCTATTTCACCAGCGAAATAAGAATTAATAGCGTTGGAAATCTCGTTTCTTGCTTCCTCTGATGCAGAAATTCTCCACCAAATTAAAGAATCAGCAAGGGCTTCCTTACAAGAATACATATTGGAATTCTTAACAGCATCAATTTCCCAAACGCTTAATCTGGGCGGTAAAACAGAATATTTTTCAAAAGCCATTAACTGCGTAACGGCAGAGGTATATGCTTTGATGAATTCCCAGGATAAATCCTTCTTTGTGGAATTCTTATTAATAGAAATATCCCATGCGGACAGTAAATTTACATCGACTTTATCGCTAGGGAATGGAGCAAGCGCCCATTTACCAACTATTTTAGACTGTGCAGGATCATCACCAATCAGGCAAAGACCAAGAGTTGCCCAAGTTTCGAGGAACACTGCATTGCCAGCTACAAAAGCAGCAGTTGCTTCATTGATACCCCAAGACAGGCATCCAGGATCGGATAGTTCGATTACACGCTTGGATATCTCAAGAGCCTTTTTTGTTTCTTTGGTATTCAAGGTTACATTCCAGTTCTCATCAGCCCATTCACTACCAAGAGACCATATTCGCATATAGAAGGGACCACCGTACTGAGCTTTCGCGGCTGTCGGAGCAATACCATACATACCTTTAGCTGGATCATAATGTTTTTCAGCAATGGCTATGTATTCTTCCCAGGTAGTAGGAAGCTCATCTTCAGAAACAAGATCGGTTCTGTACGCCATAACATAAGGAGTATTTGCATTGGGAATTCCATATATCACGCCTTCCCAGCGTCCGGCATTATCTAAAATATTCTGATCAAAATCCTCAATATCAAAATTATCTCGAATAATGTAGGGATCAAGAGGTTCGAGAAAAGGCGCCATCTCGCCATCCCACTGACATGCAATATCAATTACATCGTAAGATGCAGTACCGCTTGTAAAGTCAAGCAGCATTTTTTCGCGAAGCGTTGCATATGGAAAATCTACTACTTCAACTGTAGCGCCTGTGGCAGCTTCAAATTCAGGAACAATTTCTCGTGCTACATTGGCATATGAGCCCGACATAAAAAGCGCTGTAATACTCTGACCCTCAAACGGTTTAGTCGATGGTTTTTTTCTGGTACTACCAGGTGTTTCCGCTCCCGAGATAGTATTTAAGCTACATGCAGATAAAAATACTATGATAAGACAAAGCACCAGCATAACATTAGGTTTCCTTTTCATTTTTTTCTCCTTTCATAATCTGATTTTAAATTCTATGCAGTAGAATACCGATAACACAATATGGCACACAAACATGAAAATGAAATTTTCATACCATACAATTGAAATGCAATTAGTTCAAAACCGGTTGTGCTGCAACTGTTTCACAAATAATAATTTTAATATCAGGATGCTTCTGTAGGAGGGAAGCAGGGACGCTTACATCGCATGGTCCGTGTAATACCCTACGAATAATTCCCTGTTGCCAGCCCCGTGCTAAATACAACCGTATTTTACGTGCTGCAATAATTTCCTTCATTCCTAGTGTCACACAATATTCGGGCATCGCCGAAAGCACTCCCCCGGTGCTAAATGTAGAGTTAATCGTACGAGTTTCCCTTGATATACGAAGGACGCGACCAGGTAAATTAGTAAACTCCTCATTTGTCATATGAACACCAGGTTCGGGAGGCTCATTGAAAGCGACATGCCCATTAATACCTATTCCACCAAAGCAAACATCTACTCCACCAAATCCAAGCATTTTTTCGTACATTCCTCCGACGTTTTCAGGCGTCGGGAAAAAACGCTGGTTCTCTGGCACATTTAATTCTCCATCAATTAAATTATAAAACTCACGAAGCATCGTTCCTTTAAAACTTAGAGGATGTTCTGCCGCAAGAGTTTTTCCGTTAGGATCCAGATACTCATCCATATTGAAAATATATGTGCTTTTAAGGCTGAGTCGATATCGGTTAATAAGTGTTGCTAGCTTTCTGTATTGTTTAACGGGACCAATCGGTACGATCAGAACGGTATTTTCCCCGATACGATTGTTTTCATTGATAACATCAAACATATCCAATGCCATACGAAGAAACACATCCTCATCAGAATATAAAATGTCTAAAGCAATTGGGCTGTCTTGGCCAAGTTGCTCCCTTGTAATTTTCGTATATTTCATACTGGGTTCACCTCCTTTTGATTGTCGAATGCTCTTTTAAAAATTCTCCTAAGCCTACAAGATTTGTCTGTAAAGTATGCTCTATTTATCATCACCTCCCTTATTGGAGTATGTTTTCGTATTAATTATAACATATGTGGAATTTAACTTCAACATTTTTTGAAATTATTTTTTACCATTGACTGTTTTTTGTTTTTAATTTATGATTACAATGAAATATATTTTCATTTGAGGTGATCTACATGAATAACATTATGTTTAGGATTAAAACAATGTATGATGATATGGGACCTGCTGAAAAAAAAATAGCCGATTGGCTTTTAGAAAACGAAAGTGAAATCATAAGCTTATCAATCAGCGAACTAGCAGAAAAATGCGGTTGCGGCGAAGCGACTATCGTACGATTTGCAAGACGTTTAGGGCTGGATGGCTATCAAGGATTAAAAATATCCATAGCTCAAGAAACATCAAACCAACATCATGTCTCTAGCAAAAGTATAACACAAGAGGATTCTTGTTGGGTAGCTTTTTCAAAAATTGCAAATGATATATATATCTCTTTGGAACATACAAAAAAAGTTTTAGATGCTGATGTTTTAGAAACGGCAGCAAAAAAAATTAGTGATGCACAGCGTATTGCAATATTCGGACTTGGTAATTCCTCTTCTATAGCTATTGACGCTCAGCATAAATTTTTACGTGCAGGTCTTACAGCATCTGCATACTGTGATAACCATATGCAGGCAATAGCTGCATCTCACCTTACCAAAAATGATGTTGCAATTGGTATTTCTCATTCCGGTTCATCAAAAGCAGCAGGTGCTACAACTATCTGTATTACCAACTTTGGCAAATCTCCTATCATTAAACAAAGTGACATTGTACTTTTTACGGCAGCTGAAGAAACAAAATATACTATATTTGGTATGAATTCGCGTATTGCACAACTAGCTATAATAGATTCTGTCTATACATATATTATTCTTCGTAAAAGCGAAGATTCAATTAAAGCAATAC
>CALCRD010000393.1 GCA_937894355.1 uncultured Bacillus sp. | reverse complement strand
TTTCTTTGCTGAAATAAACAGCGTAGATTTTTTCAACTCTAGCTGGACGCCGAATGGTAAAACAGCATATGCCATGAAAACAAGAATTGAAACATGGACTCTGCATTACCTGCGGCGGAAGCTGCTCCACGAAAAACGGTAATAGCCACTAAAACAAGGATTGAAACTTCATATTTGAGTTGAATTTTTATTCGATGATTGTTTTTCATTTATATTCTATCTTTATTCAATTTTAAGCATATATTGACTACTTTTATAGAAATTACAACAAAATTGATTAGATTTAGAAAATTTTATATGTAAGAGGATATATTTTTTTAAAAAGAAATTATTTGAAGGAGCATTTTAGATAATGAATGACGATGAACTTCAACTCACCTTCTTGCTCCATGATCTTGGCATATTTTTTAAGAGAACCGGCTTGCCCCCCTCGCAAAAATTCAATAATTTGACAGAAATTGAGAATAATAGAGGAGGTTCGCACTCCAGATGGAGTGCTTCATTAGCTGAAGAACTTGGTCTGAGCCAGGATATCCAAAATGTAATATTATATCACCATAACCATGACTCTTTGGAAGGAGAAAATGTAAGAATCGTAAATGTGCTTAGTCAAGCCGCTGATTTTTTTGCCGGAGAAGATGAACTAGGACCAGTAAATCTTCTATCTGTGTTTTCTGATGTAAAATTGAAGGAGAGTAATCATCCAGAGAAATGCTACCTTCCGCTTCAAAAAATTGATCTTGCATTTGAAAAACCGATAAGATATGGTGAAGTTTCAAATAAAGAAGCCTACAGGAAGTTGTGGAAGGACTTTTTGTCCGAACTGAAAAAGATTGGGATGGATAACCGCTCTGAAAATACGTATCAGCTAATAAAGAAATATACTACTTTTCTGCCCTCAAACTCAAGAGATATATCTCTATTTGATCACATTAAAGTTAAAACGGCTATAGCAACCTGCCTTTACAGGTGCATACAGAATGAGAATCTGGCCTCATCTCAAAGCCTTGAAAAACCTTTCCTTTTAATCTCTGGAGGTATCTCTGGAATTCAGCGGTTCATATACAGAATTGCTTCTCCTGCAGAGGCGCAGGTAGGTATGGCAAAGAGACTAAGAGGGCGTTCTTTTTACCTGAATTTATTGAATGATGCTGTTGCGACCTCAATACGCAGCAGACTGAACCTTCCTGAAGCCAATCTGCTATGGTGTGGGGGAGGTAATTTCCTGATTATCGCATCAAATACTGACAAAACTAGAGAAGAGATTGAAAAGTTCCAAAAAGAGGTCAACAAATCTCTTATGCAGATGTTCAACGCTGAGCTATTCTTAAATTTTACATGTGAACAGGCAGGAGTGAACGAATTAAAAGATTTTTCCAGATTGAATGAAAAACTTAATCAAAAGCTGGATAAGAACAAAAAGCAAAAGTTCGTTGAAAACCTGGATGATCTGTTTGCGGAAGA
This sequence comes from uncultured Bacillus sp., assembly GCA_937894355.1. Classification (GTDB taxonomy): domain Bacteria; phylum Bacillota; class Bacilli; order Bacillales; family Cytobacillaceae; genus Bacillus_BU. The sequence continues at coordinate 6,634 of CALCRD010000393.1, read as the reverse complement.
CAAAGAAAATACTCTTAGAACTTGTTCTGTATGCGCTAGTCCAATAAAAAAGAATGAAACTCTTATTGAAGAAAAAGAGACAGAAACTCTCTGTGAAGACTGCAATGAACATACAGAAATCGGAAAAAAGATTGCATATGCTAAATACTACATAAAGTCAATGTCTGAGAAAAAATCAGAAAAATTTGATGTTTTCCTTTTTGGCGTTGGATATAGATTCTTAAGAAATGAAAACGTTGCCAGATACATTCGCAGTATATCAGGAATTTCCAAATCTGCTCAGGTTTTGAAAATCAACGACACCGATTTTGTGAACGCTGAAATGATAAAGCGGTGTTCTGAATCTGGCATTCCAGTATCTTTCGGATTTATGTTCATGGCAAATACGGTTCCCAAACATGAAGATAAAATTCTCTCTTTTACCAATATGGCAGAGCTCAGTAGGGGAGCAGATAAACTCGGAATTTTAAAGATGGACGTGGATAACCTTGGGAAAATCTTTTTTGGAGGCTTCGATAAAAAAAGTACAGGTATCGCTAGAATATCAACAATGAGTACGATGCTTGATTTCTATTTTTCTGGAATCTTAAATAGAATATGTGAAAGGCACTATTTTCTGGATGAAGCAGAAATTTGTGAAAACTGCAAGAAAGAAGCGATCAAAATTGAACTTTCTCCTGAGGAAGAAAATGAAGCTCCTGAAATTGTCTACAGAATGAAAGATGGAAAGCATGCATGTAATTCATGCCTTGAAAAGAAAAGTCCTGCCATTTATGTAAATTATGCTGGTGGTGACGACTTATTGATAATTGGTCCCTGGGACCTGATTATACAGCTTGCTAAAGACATAAGAAAGACCTTTAAAAACTTCACTTGTCAGAATCCGGACATTAATATTTCGGCTGGAGTTTCAATCATCAACAAAAAATACCCAATCGGAAGAGCTGCTTTATTAGCGGACGAAGCTCTGCAAGAATCCAAAAATAATGAAAAAGTCATTAATTCTCATGAAAATAAAAAGGACAGTATTTCTGTTTTCGGTGAAACTGTCTATTGGGAAACAAAAGAAGATTTGAAGGGCTTCTACGAACTTTTAGATTTTTCGAATTATCTTGAAGGACTTATTGAGAATAAAAAAATTTCGAAAGGTTTTGTTTATTCTTTACTGGAAATATGGAATTCCAGTTTTGGATATGGTAAAATATTGAGTAACAAGGTAAGACGTGAAAAGAAATGCTACGTGCCTTATCTCAAGTATCAACTGGCAAGAAACGTTCGAGATAGGAATGTGAGAGAAGATCTCGACAAGAAGATACTAAAGAGTTTTCCGTGGATCAAAATTCCGGTATCATGGGTGAGTTTGAGGGCGAGGTGATGTTATGGGACAATACAGAGAAAGAAGTTACAACAGAGGAAGAAGTGGCAGTGGAGAAATACAAAAAGTAGTGGATGAGATTGGACAACTCAAGATGCTGAAAGATCTGGATATTAAATTGATCGCAGATGAAAAAGGGTATGCAGATAAGATCGCTCGCACACTGAAAAATATGAAAACAGCTCAATTAAGACGCTTTTTTGGAGCTATCAAGAAAATCGAACGAACAATTGAAGAAGAAAATTCAGAAAAAGCATGGAATGAGGTAGAAGCAGAATTCTACCTACTTAAACCTAAAATTGCTTATGCCAAAGGTAGGAAATTAATTCCTGATGAATTTTATCAGGTCTTGAAGGTTTCCTTAAATAAAATAGATATTGGAAGCAATGAAGAAAAAATCGAGAATTTTAAAAAGTTTGTCAAGTTTTTGGAATCAATAGTTGCTTATCATAAATTTTACGGTGGTGATTAAATGACCATACAGTTTCAGGCTAACTTCCTTCTGAGGGGAATAATTTCTTGTGAAACAGGATTACACATAGGGGGAACTTCAGAAGGTATAGAGATCGGTGGACTTGAAAATATAGTGATAAGAGATCCTAAAACTGACTTACCGTTTATTCCTGGCTCTTCATTAAAGGGCAAGATGAGAACGCTTCTTGAGTTAAGTTATAAGGATTCAAATGAAAATATAATTAACAGTAAAGGCGATCCATGTAAATGTGGAAAATGCATACCTTGTAAAATATTTGGTTCTTCAGCTCCTGATAACAAGACTCCTAAAGAAGATAATGGTAGGCAGCAGGGACCCACACGCCTTGTAGTGAGAGATAGTTTTACCACAGCAAATGATTTGGAAACTGAACTGAAGTCTGAAAATACAATAAACAGAATTACTTCCGAAGCTAACCCTAGAAATATGGAAAGGGTTCCCAGAGGAACTGAGTTTAAATTTGAAATGATCTTTAGCATGTATGAAAACGAGGATTACAGCAACTTCTTAAAACTTCTTGATAGCATGAAATTGCTGGAAGATAGTTACCTTGGCGGAAGCGGAACACGCGGATATGGTCAGATACAGTTTAAAAATATATCTTTTTTGAAGAGGTGTGTGGAGTATTACACTTCAGATGCTGAAGAAATAAAAATCGGCGACTTTGATACTCTTTCAGATATACCAAAAGATAATGAATTACTGACCCGAATAAAATAAGTTTCATCTTTCCGGAAGGATCGCTAATGATAATTTACATTGACCCCAGATCCTCGTTTAGACCTCTTTCATCAGATACTCTTTATGGTGCAGTAGTCAGTGCGTTTCAGACCTTGTCTCAAAACTTTGATGAACTGTTACCTCCTACAGAGAAACCTCCCTTCCTTATATCTTCAGCTTTTCCCTTTGTCTTGGGTTCAGAAATAAACCACTTTTTCCCTCGACCTTTTGATAAAGTACAGGAAAATAGCAATATAGACAACTCTTTTCGTAAAAAACGGAAAACCATAAGATATGTACATGAAACTATTTTCGAGAAATGGATTAATGGGGAAATTAACGAGGAAACCCTGAGCAAAAATCCCGATAAATATCAAACTAGTGGAGGACTTTTATATCCAAAGAGTTTGAATTTGGATTTCAGTATAAAATCTCTTGACATTGCAAGAAATTCCCTTAACCGGCTTACACATTTTTCCGATTTTTTCTTTACCTCTGGATATTACTACAAAAAAGCGGGGCTTTTCTTCATGGTTCGGTTTCTAGATCCAGAATTTGAATCAAAATATAGGGATCTTTTGCTTGGAAGTTTCAAGTTCCTGAGAGATAGAGGATTTGGAGGAGACGTGTCTGTGGGGAAAGGACATTTCGATATTTATGGTGTAAAAGATCAGGAAATCATAAACGAACCTGCAGATGGAAATAGGTTTATTTCTCTTTCCAGGTACTTGCCAGCTGAAGATGAAATAATAGAGTTTCAGGAAAAAAAGAACCTTTACTATGACATTTACTCCAAAAGAGGAAGGGATTCAAGCGGTAGGATAAGGAAAAAAGTCAGATTTTTCTTGGAAGGGTCTACATTTCCAGATCTGAACAAAGAGGTTTACGGAAAAGCAATTTATGTAGATAAAGAAGCCGTCGAGTTCGGATATTCTTTTAATTTAAGGATGAGGGGTTAAAGTGACAAAACTTATCCTTGAAACCATTTCACCCATCCATATAGGAAGCGGGGAGAGCTATTCGAGTGCAGAGTTTCTCTCTATAGGAAACACGATTCACAGAATGGACATCAACAAGATCTACAACCTGCTTAATGAACAGGAAAGAGAAGTATTCGTGGATTATCTAGAAGATCAGTACTTCAAGCTTGACGATTTTTTCAAAGGAAAGAATGTCCCCATTGCTGAATCAAAACTTTATTCACTGGAAAGAAAAGGACAAGTGCCTCGCGAAATCAAAGAACACGTTAAAACTGGAATAAAAGGTTACCTTCCAGGTTCATCCCTTAAGGGAGCGACTAAAACTGCGGTTATGAACGCCTTTATGGATATGGATAAGAAAAAGATTGAAAATATAGGGAAAATATTCGACAACCCTGATGCCAAAAGAAGAAATAGGGAAATCCAGAAATTTATAGAAGATATTTTTTCCAGTGGAGGAAAGCAGAGTTCCTATTCAGATTTCATGCGTTTTGTACAAATTTCTGATTTTGTACCTGTAAGTAGGCTTTGTGTTTCGGAAGTAAAGTCCCTTGAAGTCAATGATGACATAGATAGCATAGACAGATGGTACTGGTACCAGAGAAATAATAAAGTCGTCCAGAGTTTTCTGGAAACAATAGGAATAGGTGAAAAACTGGAAGGAAAAATTCATTTTACCTATAATGACGACGTGCACTACTCCCTTGGACTAAAGGGAAATGCAGAGGTTCTGAATCTAGAGGATATTAAGTGTTTTATTTACAACTTCTCAGACAAAATAATAAAACATGAAATTTTGTTTTCAAAAAAATACAATATAAGCTTCCTTCTCGATTTTTATCGTAACCTCATAAAACTGAACACTCCAGAATCTCCAGTTATCAAACTGGGGCATGGAGTAGGTTATCTTGGCACAACCATTGGTCTAGAAATCAAAAAACAGGACAATGAAGTCTTCGAACAAGTGAGAAAATCTCTTCGTGGAAGATCCTACGAGTTCGAATATCCCAAGACCAGAAGAATTGCGATAGAAGAAAATGTACCTATAGGCTGGTGTAAAATTTTATGATACTAGATACAGCCGTTCTGATACTTAACACAGACAGACCGGTGAAAGAACCTGTCGTTAAACTGCGTGGTTTTATTGGCAATCAGTTTCCAGACTATTCTCTGCTTCACCACCATGTTGAAGATGGTTACCTCTACACCTATCCTAAAGTTCAGTACAAAATAATTGAAGGCACCCCTCTTATGATTGGAATAGATGAAGGTGCAAAAGTCCTGAAAGAAATTTCAAGCGACATCAAAAAGTTAGAATTAGGAACTTCTGTTTATAGAGTATCTAGTAAACAAATCAACGAACAGGAAGCTGAAATCATTCCTCAACGAGTAATGTACAATTATCGCTTTCTCACCCCTTGGTTTGCTTTAAACGAGAAGAATTATGCCACATTCATAGAAATAAAGGATTTTCGTGAAAAGAAGCTATTTCTAAACAATATACTCATTGGAAACTTGCTTTCTATGTGCAAAGGACTGGGGATAATTGTCAATACTAGATTATATGTGCACAGTCGGCTCAATGAGGAAAAAATTGAATTTAAGGGTATTTTCTTTACAGGATTTATTGGAGAATTTACAGTTAACTTCAGAATTCCGGACTTTTTTGGTATAGGTAAAAATGTTTCTCATGGATTTGGGACAGTGATGAGAATAAACGAAACAGGAATTATGAGTTAAAAAATTTAAACATTATTGCGTGCTATAGAAGGAATTGACCTTGAAAATTCAACTTTGGCTGAAAAAGTTTATCGTAGAAAAAGAAATATTAATTAGCCTCGGTGTATTTGGTATTTGTTCAATGCTTGCCGATTTATTAAGCGATAAAGGAAACAATGATTGGGCGGCAAAAATACGTATTGCAGGTATTCTAATATTTATCCTGGTTGTTATAATCGATTTGGTGCTGAAAAGATCAAATAACCCTTTTTTAATCCCGGTTGTATTTACTGAGGAAAAAGACAAGCTTATTTCACGGAATATGTTCAATAAATTTGTTCAGTCAAATAAGAAGTTAAAAGATACATCAAAAATATTAGGAGAAGTTTCAAAACTGAAACAAGAAGACCTTATTTTTAAGCTTGATCACTACAATCCCAGAAATTCTGCTCAATCTAAGGATTGGATCTCCTCTTGGAAAGAACTTTTGCGAGAATGGGAAATTATAGATAGGGAATTGATGGGAAAACCTTTTTCTGACGAGGGTTTCTGTTACCATATTTATCCACATCTCGTTCTACCACTTGCTTTTGCTCTTGGAGCTTCTGTAAATTTACGTAGACCTTTAGTACTGTACCATTATCAAAATCAGGAAAAATTCTACAAGGTTATTGACCTAAAAGATCCTCGAGAAGTAAGTCATAAACCTAAAAGTGCTGTAACCGCTCCTAAAACTATTCCAGAAGATCTTAATTTTGATAACGGAAAAAAATTAATCCTGCACATTGTCATATCTGCTCGTCATGTTGAAAACTTTCAGTTGCATGAAGATTACCTAAATGCTATTAATGTAGCTATAGTCTATGATAAAGATCTAGATCCTAAGGAAGACTGGTTACCTTACGTTCAGGAAATAGTTCAAATAGCAAAGCCACTGATTCACCACTATGAAGATGCTGATGTTTGTTTAATTTGCCCTTCAGTTGTAGCCTTTGCACTTGGAATGGCCTTCTCTAGGAGAGGATCTTTGAAAGTCTGCCATTACTGTAGTGATGGCAAATACAGGCCTGTGTTTCCACTCTCTGAAATTGAAAGTCACCCTCCTTTCAGTTAATTTTGACATGTTATGAAAATGGATTTGCAAAACAGCTTCCACTAAAATAAGGCTGATAAAGTAACTTTTTCTAAACTAAAACCCAAAACCTAAAATAACCCACAACTTCATTACTCAACAGGGTGAAAACCATGACCACCAACCTCGAAACTCCGGAATGCTGCCCCCTCTTTGACCCTGCCCCCTGGGACGGAAAACTCTTTGAATGGAACAATAAAAGGTTCATCAAAGAT
>CALCRD010000392.1 GCA_937894355.1 uncultured Bacillus sp. | reverse complement strand
GATTTGGTAACGGTCAGTATCGGTGGAAATAACGTATTAGTCTGTGGCAAGAATAATTTTCAAGCAATAGACGCAGATTGCGCAGCTTCCGGGCTGAAAAAATTGGCGGAGGATTGGCCGAAGATAATCGCCGAGATTAGAAGTTTAAACCCTGATGCCACCATTCAAGTTATGAATCTGTACAACCCGTTTGCTAAAGATGACCCAATTTATGAGAGTGCAGAAACAATAATATCGCAGATTAATAGCTTGTTAAGTTCTGAGCAAAACGGCCAGTATTCGGTGGTCGATGTCCACTCTGCTTTTATCGGTAAAGAAAAGAAATACACTTACCTGTATTGCTCATTAATCAAAGACGTTCATCCAACAGCCCAAGGTCACTATACCATCGCAAAATTGCACTACAAAAGTTTCCAGAGTTCCAAGAGGGATCATGGGGACGGTTCTCCTGTCACCGCCAAAAATTAAGTCCGCGGCCAGACCTCCTGAAAAGACCGAGATTGGCAAAAATTAAGAAGAGAGAAATGACGGCCAAAATGAGTCAAACCCGCTTATGTATTAGGATAATATGCAGAATTTCATAGCTAATATTGATAATCCTACTTTTCTTTAGAAAGGGGATTTTTTTTTTGCAAAAAAGTACGGGTTGAAAAATCACTTTCTGTCATCTGAAAATGGGAAAAAATCCGAGGAATTAATGTACTAGCTAAGATTTCGCATCATATATATAAGTAAAAAGGGGGAAATGAAATTTGGCAAAGGCGTGTATTGTGTGTAATGCGAATACTAGAAAAGTAATCAGTAGGGGCTATGAGCTTGTTTATTCCAATAGTAACGACCGTTTTACCAAAGATATCTTTGAAAGATATGGGGTCCCGGTTTTGGGAGTTGGGGCAATTTGCAACAGCTGTCTTACGAAGTTAGCGAGTAAACAAACCTATCTGGTCCAAGCATTATTCTCGCCATTGATGGAAGGCAAAATTTATTAATGAATCCGACGAAGCGAAGTGGAGAGTAATAAAGAATACCCACTGAACTTGCTAGTGGAACTGTATAAGAGCGTCAGCTAATAATATTTCAAAAACAGCGAAGAACCCCATAAATGAGTTATGGGGATATAAGCTGTTTTTTTGTTCTGGTCCCGACCACGTCTCCACAATTTCCCCACATTATCATCGGAAAATTGTCATTTGTGTATTGAGACTCCGGTTGGTTATTCGTTTATAATTGCTATATCGACATAATTTTACTGCGCAACCTTGTGAAATATTTAACAATGTTGAAGGAGGATTTTTAATGAAGTTTAGTCATTTGTTTGAAAAGGGTAAAATCGGCAGTTTGGTCATAAAAAATAGAGTTGTTATGCCAGCAATGGGAAGCGGGATGGGCGGTCCTAATGGCGAAGTTACGGAACAACAAATTGCTTATTATGAAGAAAGAGCAAAAGGTGGAACGGGCCTTATAATTGTTGAATATACATCTATCGATTATGACTATGGAAAAGCAAATCATAACCAGCTAAGGATTGATAAGGATCAATACATACCAGGGATCCATCGATTAGCCAATGCTGTGAAAAAATATGGAGCTAGAATATTTGTGCAGTTGCAACATCCAGGTAGAGAAACGCTTTCGGCGACTTTAGGCGAAGGTAGACAAATTGTTGCTCCTAGTCCAGTTACCTGTGCGGCAATTGGCGAAGAACCACGGGAACTAACCACGGCAGAAGTCAAAGATATCGTGAACAAATTTGTGATGGGTGCCTTGAGAAGTAAAATTGCTGGTGCTGATGGTGTTGAGCTACATGGTGCTCACGGTTACTTAATTAACCAATTTCTAAGCCCGGGTACAAATTTACGTACCGATGAATATGGTGGTAGCTTTGAAAATAGAATGAGATTCGTTGAGGAAATCATCGTTGGTATTAAGGAGAAATGTGGGGCCGATTTTCCAGTTTCAGTCCGCCTAAGTATCGACGAGTTTGAAGCAGAAGGCGGAACAACTGTAGAAATGAGCAAGGATATTTGCCGTCATTTAGAAAAAATTGGTGCAGATGCCATTCATGCTAGCTGTGGAAACTATAATTCTATGACTAAAATGGTGGAAACAATGATGGTGGAACAGGGCTGGAGAGTCTACCTTGCTGAGGAAATGAAAAAAGTAGTCAATATTCCTGTCATCACTGTTGGGGTTATTCGAGAACCAGAATTTGCTGAAAAAGTGATTGCAGACGGTAGAGCCGATTTTATTGCCATGGGCCGTTCCCATATTGCCGATCCTGAATGGGCTAAAAAAGCAGAAGAAGGTCGGGAAAAGGAAATTAGGAAGTGTATCACCTGCCTTTATTGCACTACAAAATCTGCTGGTCACGTTAAATGTTCCGTTAACGTTAGAACCGGCCGAGAATTAGAGTTTAGGGAAATCAAACCGATAGCAGAAAAACGCCAAGTGGCCATCGTTGGCGGTGGACCAGGTGGATTGGAAGCAGCCCGAGTTTTAACTTTAAAAGGCTATCATGTCACCGTTTTTGAAAAAGACAACAAACTTGGTGGTCAGCTGAACCTAGTAAATCAACCACTAGCTAAAGAAAAAATGAACTGGATTATTGAGTACCTTACACATGAAATGGCTCGATTAAATGTGGATGTGCGCCTAAACACAATGGCTTCCGTTGATGCAATTAAAGCTCTAAATCCATATGCAGTCTTCTTAGCAACCGGCGCAAAACCCATTATTCCAGATATTGAAGGCATTGATTTGACCAATGTTTGTGATTATGAAGATGTTTTACTAGAGCGCAAGCCGTTTAATAATAAAAAGATGGTGGTAATTGGTAGTGGAATGGTTTGTTATAGCGTAACCAGCCAGCTAGCCAAAC
>CALCRD010000391.1 GCA_937894355.1 uncultured Bacillus sp. | reverse complement strand
GATTTTCCAAAGAAAATGTCCGAATTGAGTCTATCTCCGTATCAAATAATTCAATCCGAATAGGGTCAACCTCTGTTAGTGAATAAATGTCGAGAATTCCGCCACGAAGACTAAACTCCCCAGGAGCAGACACCATTTCTGAGCGGACATACCCCATCATCACCAGTCTATTTAATAGTTCATCCAGCACAATCTCTTGATTTACTTTTAAGGAAATTTGATAGTTTTCCCACAAGGCTTTCGGCGGCAAAACTTTCCGTATTCCGGCAACTGGAACAATCATAATGCCACTTTGGCCATCGACCCAGTGATTCATTGCTTCGATCCGTTGCGCTTTAAGCTCTGGACTAGCAATACTTAATTCTGCAGCGATTAGCTCGTTTGCTGGATAAAGAAAGACATCCTCTTCCCCTATTAAATTGGCAAGGTCATCATATAGTTTTTGAGCTTGTAACAGATTATGTGTAACAACCAGTAGCGGCCTCTTTGTTTTTTCAAATACTGAAGCAAGGAAAACGGTTCTGGCTGATCCGGATAAACCTGCAATTAATTGTTCTTTAATTCCTTCATTTACTCCTACAATCACAGACTGAACATCTTCTTGCCTGCTTATGGCCTCTTTAATTCCTTTCATCCGGACCACTCCTTTCAAAAAGCGCCTTGGTCAGGGGCTGTTCATTCAAGCCCCCTAGGCAAATGAATAGCGCTAACAGAAAAATGCTTTGGATGAATGTCCAAAGCTGTTAATGTATCAGAAAATCGTATTGGTGATAGTCGGGATTGCGATTTAAGTGTTCTTGGCAATCCTCGCAAATTGAAGTGATTTGAATATCACCGTGTTGATCATAAGAAACCATATCCTGTCGTTCCTCATCTGATAGCTTGTGTAACCCTAGTTGTTCACTATGAACTGACATTTTTTCAAGTGAGCCAATTTTTACGCCACAATGGCGACAATGGTAATGAATAGCCACATGATTTCCTCCTAGACAGTGTATAAACATTATTATTTACTGTTTTGGGGAAACTTATTCTCTCATAGCTCTATTGTATGTTATTTTTCTAGCAAACATGTAGCTTTAGGTATTAAATTCATTCATTACTTGTAAAAAGGGCTTTTTAATCGTACTTTTGCAGGCGTCTGCACATTTATCTATGACCGCTTCGAGCAACTTTTGCTCGTCCTTAGAAAAACGGCTTAATACATAATCGGATACGCTCATTCCACTCACCGGCCGATCAATACCAACTCTAATCCGATTAAAATTTTGCGTACCTAAATGGGCGATGGTCGACTTAATACCATTATGACCGCCCGCACTTCCCTTTTGCCGCAAACGAATTCGACCGACTGGTAAATCAAGGTCATCATAAATCACGACCAAATCTTCAATCGGAATTTGATAATAATCGAGAACTGCCCTTATGGCTTCACCCGATAAATTCATATATGTAAGCGGTTTTAATAATAGTACCTTCTCTCCATCTACAAAACCCATACCAAAAATACCTTTATGCTTGGCTTGATCTAGACGGATATCTAGATTAAGAGACAATTTATCTATCACACTAAATCCAATATTATGTCTCGTGGTTTCATACTGTTTACCAGGATTCCCTAGGCCAACAATAAGTTTCATACTTCCACCCCTAATATATCTACAGCTTTTATTAACTTTAAAAGACGTAACCTAGGCTAGGGTTACGTCTTATTTTATTCTTTTACTCTGTTGGCTTAGTTTCCCTTCCCTCTAAGTTGTCAGGAATTCCGCCATCTTGTTGCTCACCCGTACTAATTTCTACTTCCGCCTTAGGAGGAAGAATCGTTACTACGACTTCATCTTGATCGTGGTTGATTGTGACTCCATTCGCTGAAGAAATATCAGCTATAGTCAAATTTTCACCAACCTGTAAATGCGAGATATCAACATGAATCTCTTGCGGAATATTGTTTGGCATAGTTGTAATGGATAATTCATGAAGGGGTTGTTGAAGCACTCCTCCATCCTTTACTCCGGGAGCCTCGCCATCCAACTGGATCCGAACATTAACTTGGATATCAATGGACATATCCACCGTCAGAAAATCAACATGAATGATATCTTTCTTTATCGGATCGGTTTGATACTCATTTAAAATAACATTCCAGTTATCGCCATTTAGCTTTAAAGAGATAATCCCATTTCGACCATTAGTCTGTATCGTTTTGGTTAAATCTTTACTATTGATGGTAACAGGCTTACTCTCTAATTTAGCACCATATACAATAGCTGGAATATCGCCTTGATCTCTTATTGCTTTAAGGGTTGACTGATGAAACTCTGTCCGAGCTTTAGCCGCTAAAACTGCATTCATTATTTATTCACCTTCCTAATTAAACTCTGGTTTCAATATAGAATTGCCCTAAATTAGGAAGGCCTAAACGCTTTTTTGATAAAAAACTAAAGTTAGACAAATATCAGTATGCAAAATTTACTCGAAAAGAACACTTACTGATTGTTCTTCATGTACACGAATAATCGCTTCTCCTAGTAATGCTGCTACAGATAGGTTAACAATTTTATCAATGTTCTTTTCTTCAGGAAGTTTTATTGAATTCGTAATAACAAGCTCTTTTATTTTTGAATTTTGAATTCGTTCCATAGCCGGACCTGATAAAACTGGATGAGTACAGCATGCATAAACTTCAGCTGCGCCATTTTCAACAAGGGCATTGGCAGCAAGTGTAATAGTTCCTGCTGTATCGATAATATCATCAATTAAGATGGCAATTTTCCCATCGATGTTCCCAACAATATTCATTACTTCAGCCACATTTGGCTTTGGACGACGCTTATCAATAATCGCAATTGGTGCTTTTAATCGTTCAGCCAATTTACGAGCGCGTGTTACCCCACCATGGTCTGGTGAAACGATAACAATCTCTTTATCATAATCTTTATTTTCAAAGTACTCAGCAAGGATTGGAACACCCATTAAATGGTCGATCGGAATATCAAAAAATCCTTGGATTTGTGGTGCATGTAAGTCCAATGTAATAACACGAGTTGCTCCAGCTGTTTCCAGTAGGTTGGCAACTAGCTTGGCAGTAATTGGTTCACGAGCACGAGCTTTACGATCTTGACGAGCATAGCCATAGTAAGGCATTACCAGATTAATTGTTTTTGCAGACGCTCTTTTTAGGGCATCAATTAAAATAAGTAATTCCATTAAATGCTCATTAACTGGTGAACTTGTTGATTGAATGATGAACACGTCACAGCCACGAATACTTTCTTCGATGTTTATTTGAATTTCTCCGTCGCTAAATTGTTTTACTGAACACTTTCCAAGCTCGACACCGATAACTTTGGCAATTTCTTCTGCAAGTGCAATGTTCGAATTTAAAGTAAATACCTTTAAACTGGGATCTAAATATTGGTTTGACATCATGGACCCTCCAGATTTATTTCTTTTTATTTAATTTTGAAACGTAATTTTCTTTATTAACTTGTCTTGCCCGGGCAATTGAAAGTGCATCTTCTGGAACATCACTCGTAATTGTAGAACCTGCTGCAACATAAGAACCTTTGCCAATCGTAACAGGAGCAACTAAATTAGAATTACACCCAACAAACACTTCGTCTTCAATCTTTGTTAAAAATTTGTTTTTACCATCATAATTGACCGTAATCGATCCACAACCAATATTAACATCTTTTCCGACTTCAGCATCACCAATATAACTTAAATGGGATACTTTACTGCCTTTTCCAAAAATAGTCTTTTTGATTTCAACAAAATTTCCAATTTTCACATCATCATGAATATCAGAACTTGGTCGAATATGGGCAAAAGGACCAATGTTAACAAGGGAACCAATACTGCTATCATGAGCAACAGATTGACGGATACTAGTTTCGTTGCCTACATGACAATTCTTGATTTCACTATTTGGACCAATGACACATTCGGAACCAATCACAGTTTGACCTGTTATTATTGTTCCAGGATAAATTACCGTATCTTGACCAATTTCCACATCCGAACCAATATACGTCGTTAATGGGTCAATAAGAGTAACACCGTTGCGCATATGAATTTCATTGAGTCTCTTTCGCAAAATTCGTTCCGCTTCCGCTAAAGCAATTCGATCATTCACGCCCAGTGTTTCTTCGAACGCTACCGTTTGATAAGCTGTTACGGTTTCACCCTGCTTTTTTAAAATCTCAATAACATCTGGCAAATAATACTCACCTTGAACATTATCATTTGATACTTGTTCAAGTGCAGCAAATAAAGCCACATTATCAAAGCAGTAAGTACCCGTATTAATTTCCGTTACTAATCGCTCTTCTTCTGTTGCATCTTTATGCTCGACAATTCGGTTTACAAAACCTTGTTCATCACGAATAATTCGACCATATCCTGTTGAATCAGTTGCATTTGCTGTTAATACAGTCGCCTTTGCTTGTGCCTCTTCATGTTGTTTAAACAGTGCTTCCATTGTTTCAGCTTTAATTAATGGAGTATCACCACAAACGACGATTGTAGTTCCTTCTTTTCCTGCTAACATTTCTTTTGTCTGAATAACAGCATGAGCCGTACCTAACTGTTGCTCTTGCAATACATATTCACATTGATTTCCAAGCTGAGACTTAACCTTTTCCGCCCCATGACCGATAATTGTGACTACTTTGTCTATGTTAAGCTTAGAAATTTGATCAACGATATGTTGAACCATAGGTTTGCCGCAAACAGGGTGTAATACTTTATATAGCTTTGATTTCATTCTTGTCCCTTGACCTGCAGCCAAAATTATTGCATACCGAGTTGACATGTATGAGCCTCCAATTTACCTTTTTATCCATTAAAAATATATCTTAAAAACAAGCTTATTTCAAGAATTGATGACAAAGTGTATATATTTGTTAAGAAAAAATGAAGCTGAAGGGAACAGTTGACATTCATTTTAGTGGTAAAAGTTTACTACGGAGGTTATTTTTAGGGGATTGTGTTTTTTTGATTGGCTCTTTTAAACTAGTCTGTTGATTTCCGTTCCAGGCACTTCGCTTTCCGCAGGCTCACCCGTGAGCCTCCTTCGGTCGTTCCTCCCTTCGAAGTCTCACTCAGCTCGTGCTCCTGCAGGAGTCTGCGTGCCTTCCGCTCCAATCAACAGGGGTAATAAAATCAACAATTACTTTTAACACAGCCTTTCGATTAAAAAAAGAGCCATACTTTTGAAGTAGGCTCTTGGTGTTATTACAATCTTTTTTATGATGCTCCTGCTTCTTCAAACTCAACCTCTAATTCACCTAATCGATGGTATTCCGCTAATACTGCTTCTTGGATTTTTCCACGTGTTCCCGAATTAATCGGATGGGCGATATCACGAAACTCACCATCTGGTGTACGTTTGCTCGGCATCGCTACAAATAATCCATTGTTTCCGTCAATTACTCGGATATCATGAACAACAAATTCATTGTCCAAGGTAATTGAAGCGATTGCCCTCATGCGTCCATCTGTGTTCACTCGGCGTAGTCTAACATCTGTCACTTCCATCATGTGCACCACCTTTTCTTTTTCCGATATTAAATCATGTAAATTATTCAACAAGCGCTATATAATTTCCTTCTCAATTTGAAACTTTTTTCTAAAAATTTTGGCAAATGTGTGAACGGAATGCAGAAAAGTGCAATTATTTATAATATTAAGAGTTATCATCATTTCAGCATTAATAATAATGTTATCCCTGGTCAGCCTAAAGGCAAAAAAAAAGCCCGTTATTATATAACGAGCGCTACTACTTCGATTTCCACAAGTGCATCTTTTGGAAGGCGGGCAACTTCAACTGTTGACCGTGCCGGTTTATTGATCGTGAAGTATTCTCCATAAACCTCATTTATTGCTGCAAAATCATTCATGTCCTTAATAAATACGGTAGCTTTAACAACTGTATCAAATGAAGCACCTGCCTCTTCTAATACTGCCTCAAGATTCTTAAACACCTGATGCGTTTGAACCCTAACATCACCCGCAACCATATTACCTTCTGGAGTCAAAGGAATTTGACCTGAACTATATAACATATTATTGACGATAATCCCTTGTGAATATGGGCCAATTGCTGCTGGAGCTTGATTTGTTTGAACTGTTTTCATTTCTTTTTCCCCCTAATTGATTATTATTGAAAATATTATTATGTATTAAGGTACTTGCTTTATTTTTCCCAAGACATATTGCCAGCTAAAGTGAAATAATTCCCATCGGTTACGCTGATTGTTTTTCCTTTTACATCAACATGAGATAGCTTAACGAGCGATAAATATTCATCTACCAATCGTTCCTCTATATTTTCCGACTCAACCAAAACAGCAATGCCAGCTAAATGAGCTTTAAATTCCTCAAGTAGGCTTTTCATTCCATTTACAGTTCCTCCGGCTTTCATGAAGTCATCAACGATTAGGACCTTTGACCCTTCAGCTAGGCTGCGTTTAGATAATACCATCGTTTGAATACGCTTCGTAGAACCTGAAACATAATTAATACTAACTGTTGGTCCCTCAGTCACTTTGCTATCCCTTCGGACCATGACCACTGGAACATTCATTTGACTAGCAACAGCATAGGCTAGTGGGATGCCCTTTGTAGCAACAGTCATTACCACATCAATATTTGCATTTGCATATGCAGACGCAAATAAACGACCCGCCTTTTGCACAATGGAGGGATTTCCTAGGATATCAGTCATATACAAATAACCACCAGGAAGAAGCCGTTCAGGACTAGCAATTAACTCGCCAAGTTCTTTAATAAAGGTGTTAGCTTCCAACTCATTCACCTTTACAAAATATTTCACTCCACCGGCTGCTCCAGGCACTGTTTGCAAAGAACCGATTCCTCTATGTTCAAATGTTTCCTTAATAATCGCTAAATCTTCACTGATTGAGGATTTTGCCGCACCATATCTATCCGAAAAAAAAGTCAATGACACTAGTTCCCGAGGATGATCGGCCAAATAATATGCCATATCTATTAAACGTTCGCTTCGACGGAATTTCATTAACAAGGACCTCCAAAACCCGAATGTTTTAACGTTAATATACCATTATTATCCGGGTTTAATCAAGAGTATGTCGGTCCCCTAATATTCTTACAGCAAATACCTGATCACAAAATCCTCTAAGTCCATTGTAGATTCGATGCATTCTTGAATCATGTTGAACAAGACAAAAAACCGTTGGTCCACTACCACTCATTAAAACAGCATCAGCCCCAAATCGCTTCATTTGTTCTTTTATTTGGGCTACCTCAGGATGGAGCTTTAAAGTAACATCTTCTAACACATTCCCAACATTGTCACATACTTGACTGTAATTTTTTGTATGAATCGCTTCAATCATCGTTTTAGTATCTGGATGCTTCATTTTCTTTAAATCTAATCGACGATATACATCGGCTGTAGACACACCGATAAAAGGCTTTGCCAATATGACCCAGCAGGTTGGCGGCACAGGTAATTCAGTAATCTTTTCCCCACGACCTTTTGATAACGCCGTTCCACCATATACACAGAAAGAGACATCCGATCCTATTTCCGCACCCAATTCTGCTAACTCATCGATGGACAATCCCAGTTTCCACAGCTTGTTTAAGCCCCTTAAAGTTGCAGCTGCATCACTGCTCCCGCCTGCTAACCCTGCAGCAACAGGAATTGTTTTTTCAATCTCGATTGTAACCCCTTGTTTTACACCGAATCGTTTTTTAAGTAGCTTTGCTGCCTGAAATGCTAAATTTCGATGGTCATCCGGTACAAATCGATTATGTGAAACAATATGTATTTCATCCTTATCTAAAAGAGATAGCTCGAGACGGTCAGCTAAATCAATTGTCGTCATGATCATTTCAACTTCATGGTATCCATCCGGACGTTTATGTAATACATCTAGAGACAAATTGATTTTCGCCGGTGCTTTTACTAAAAGCTTCAAAATACCCACCTACTTCACAAAATTCGACGATTTTCATATTTTGTCCTATTTTACCATAAAAAAGACGGTATAAAACGTTAGATTCTGCACATTATTTTAAACAGCTATTGTGGAAGGGGCTTGTAAGGGGCACCAAGCACTACTCTAGCCCTAAAAGAAGTCGACCTTTGTCTTCCTTTAAGAAATTAACTGGAGCCTCAAGGTAGCGCCCTAGGACTAGACAAATGAAAGAGCTAATGGCCTTAGGAGGGTAAATAAAGTTTAAGACAAACAGTAAGAAGCCAGGGTAAATTCCCTAGCTTCCTGCCGCAGTGATTATTATTTGATTGTATCTAAAGGAACAGTATATAAATTTTGAGAGAGTTATTGTTTGTTTGCTAGCTGTTGCTCGGCAAGCTCAATCGCTCTTTTCACCATATTTCCTGCATCACGAGCTTTAATACCGCCCCAGCCTTCCTTTTGAACCACATCGTAGAATCCCAGTTCTTTGGCCAGCTCTTCTTTTAAGCGATCCGACATAATCCCTCTTCTTCTGCTCAAAAATAACAACCTCCTACTCACTACAGCATTTATAGTTTGAGCTAGATAATACAATTCATGAGTACCTTATTTATCCTATTTTTAAGAAAAGCGGAAGCGGCTCGCCCAGGGGCGACAAGCATAAGACGAGCTGGCCTAAAGGTCGGTCTTTGACCTTTGGGACAGATTGGCTTATGACCTCGAGCCCCTAGCCGCTGCAGCCAGACATCGAAAAGCGGAAGCGCCCGGCAAGTATTAAAGCAAAACAGAATAAAAAGTAGTAA
Source organism: uncultured Bacillus sp. (assembly GCA_937894355.1). Lineage (GTDB taxonomy): Bacteria > Bacillota > Bacilli > Bacillales > Cytobacillaceae > Bacillus_BU. Next base: position 5,426 of record CALCRD010000391.1, on the reverse strand, counting down.
ACAAATGTTTACTACTTTTTTCAAAAAACACTTATTAACTTAAAGCAATACTGCTAGATGTATCTTCATAGAAGGTAATCTGAACTGTATCAGTAAGTACGTCTGCATAGCTGTAAGATACTCTTTCAAATGCATTTTCTTCCTGATCCAACTCAATTACAAATACGGAAGGATATGTTTCCGCTAAAACACCGGAGCGCTCAATTGTTTTTCGGCGTCCCCCATTGGCTTTTAGTAAAAGTCTTTTCCCTAAATTTGAGTCAAGAGCTTTCTTAATATCCGATAATGTTCTTGGCATTCAGTCCACCTCACTATGTAGTAGTATAACACGGAGAAGAATATTTGTCAAATAAAACATAAATTATAACAGTCCGACAAAAAGATTGTCAACATTTTTCCTTCCTCTTTTTTTGCTAATTTTCAACATTTGTTATATTTACCTTAACAGGGCTGGATTATGTATTATATTTTTTGTAATAATTAATGTATAAATAATTAAGATAAAAATAAGCCGGTGAAAGTTTATACGGCTTATTTTTATCTTATTCCTCAATTTGCAATTTAAAGGGCATCCCTGTTCGCAGTACACCACGGGTTTCTATTCCACCTAAACCCTTTTCCCCTGTTAAGGTATTTCTCAATACATCCCATACATTGATTCTCTCCATAAATGGTGTAAAACCAATCTTCGCGACAATATACACGGGATCTAGAGCATGAATATTGACTCGTGACGGTGAACTAGCAAAATTAGCTCCAGCATGAATAAGCGATTCAAAATGCGATTGACAAGCACCTGCAAAAATAACTAATTGGTCTAAATGCGGGATTTTTTTTCTTGCCTCTCGGACCGTTTGCACAAAATGCCTCGAGTGACGATAGGCATTAATATCGGATATTTTCCCTTTTGACTTTGAATAAGCGTCATGTCCAGTGACCACTAATATATCTGGCCGATAGAAATCCAGTAATTGTCCGACTTTATTTGGCATTTCTTTTTCATTACAGTGTACCCCAAATACAGGTACACCAACCTTTTCATACAATAAGAGACATTTTTTCAAATAAGAAGGATCTCCATCAATGTGCAATACCTTACCAGGAATTTGAAAAAAATTTAATTCCTTACTATATCCTGCCGTAACATCGTATTCTTGTTTTTGTTTTAGTAAACTCACATCTTGACGAAAAAGCTGAAAAGATTGTTCTTCCATGGACCGAAATTCCTGTGATTTTTTTATCCGTTCGCTTTGGTTAATCACCACTAAATCCTGAAATGGCGCATCGGCAATTAGGCGAAAATCCTCCCCGTATAAAACGGCCATTTTCCGGCCATTTTCTTCTTTTATATCAATTACTCTAAACAGGATGTCACAATGGTATGACCTTCTGCCAACTATATCCCCAACTTTTATCGACACTGTCATCCACTCCATACTGCCCAAAAAATGGGCCTTCCAATACTTGACGTTTATTTGATAGGCTATGCAACGAACTAAAGAATGGTGAAAAAAAACCACCTAAAAAATAGGTGGCCTTATCCATGGTCATGGAGTTTTATTTTTTTGAAAAATAAGGAAGTAAATAATCACTTAACCTTGCGAACTCTTCTAATGACAAGGTTTCGCCTCGGCGCTGCGGCTCAATATTGGCTTCTTGTAATGCCGAAAGAATCGAATCCTTCTTTTCCTTTCCATCCGGTAACTGACTGGTTAAATTATTGAGAATTGTTTTCCTTCTTTGGGCAAAGCTCATTTTTATCACTTTAAAAAAGAAGGCCTCGTCAACCGTGTCTACTGGAGGTTTGTCTAAAACAGTTAGCCTAATTACCGCTGAATCCACATTAGGTTGCGGGACAAAAACCGTCTTAGGAACAGTCATCACTATTTCAGCTTTAGTGTAATATTGGATGGCAATTGATAGGGAACCATAATCCTTTGTACCAGGACTTGCTGAAATCCTATCAGCAACTTCCTTTTGTAACATACAAACAATTCCCCTAATTGGAAGCTTTTCCTCCAGAAGTTTCATGATAATTGGTGTTGTCACATAATAAGGTAAATTGGCAACCACCATGATGTCTTCAATTCCGCAAAGTTTCTCCGCCATCATTGCTTTCACATCTGCTGTTAATACATCCTGATGAATAATTTCAACATTTGAGTATGGAGAAAGAGTTTCATTCAGAATCGGCATTAATCGTTGATCAATTTCATAAGCAACCACACGCTTGCTTCTACGTGCTAAATGTTCTGTTAAAGCACCTATTCCTGGACCAATTTCAATTGTGGCTGTTTCATCAGTTATTTTGGCATGATCAACTATTCTATTTAAAATATTAGGGTCTATTAGAAAATTTTGTCCCAAGCTTTTTTTAAATGAAAAACCATACTTCTCGAGAATCGTTTTTGTACGAACGGGTGTGGCAATATCTTTAAGCATCTTGCTCCTCCTGTCTAATCAAATGGATAGCAGCAGCAAATTCCTGTTTGGAAATTTGAAACATCATCAACCTTTTATAGAGCTGCTTTCCATTTGTATAGCCTATCTTTAAAATTTTCCCGATTTTTTCTCGTCTCTCCTTGGCTCCCTCACCACCGATTAATCCGGCATCAATAAGATCGTCTTGGGATATTTCCTCTATGATTGTTTCACTCATCAGCTGCGCCTGTTGCAATGCTTTTTTTATCGACTCAGGAGAAGCGTGCTCTACTCCAAGTCCCTTTCCCCTTTTTTTCAAAGCTTCTTCTTTGGCTAAGAAGGCGTGTTTACATCCGGGAACATTTTGGGCAATAGTCTGACGGATCTTTTCCCCAGGAAAATCTGGATCAGTGAACACAATGACTCCCCTATTTTTTTGGGCAAGCCTAATCTTTTCAATCGTCTCAGAATTAATCGCAGATCCATTTGTTTCAATCGTATCAGCGTCGACAGCACGTCTAATCGCAGTAGTGTCATCTTTCCCCTCAACCACAATAAACTCTTTAATTTTCATAAATTCCTCCGGGTTAAAATTGAAATAAAAATGAAACATTTTTGTAATGTTAATCGTCTATCAATATGTATCTATAATATCCATATTTTAAGGGTGTTTGCTTTCCTTTTATCTTCTTAAAGTATAAAGAAAAATCCGGAAAATGCAAAATGCAGAGGAGTAGCTCCTCTGCATTAGGCTAATTCAAAATCTTAATTTTCACTTTTCTGTTTCCCCAACGATAAGCATCAGCTTTTGCAGCGAAAAATACATCAATCTTATAACCTTTAATTGATGAACCGGTATCTGCTGCAACAGCATAACCATATCCTTCTACAAACACCTTTGTACCAAGGGGAATAATCCTAGGGTCGACAGCAATGACCTTGACATTAGGATTGGCTCTTAGATTAATTCCTGTTGCCGTTGTTCCTGAACAGCCGTTACACGAAGCTGTGTACGCTGTAGAATTCACATAAAATTCTTTAACCACTGCACCACCACGAGATGCTACTTCAGTATTAGCCATAGTACCTACAGCTACAACCTGATCTTGCTTATCTTTGAGCTTCTTTTCACTTATTAAATTTCTTGTAACTTCCTGACCATTTTCTTTGGTCACTTCATAATGCCTTTGTGCCAGGCCATTTTGGCCCTGTTTTAGCACCTTTTTGGTGCCCTTAGCCATACTTTTGTCTTTCTGGGTTACGACGGCAAAATTAATTGGTTCTTCCACTACATCGGTGACTTTTTCAACTCTTATAACTTTAATCACAGCATTTTCTGTAACGAGATCTTCAGGCTTTGGCTCAATACGATCTTGTTGATTTAATGTAATCTCTTGTTGTAATAAAAAGTCAGCGACCGTAGTCGAAGTAGACCAAACCTGTTGCTCTTTTCCGCCATCATTTAAAGTTAACGGAAAGGCTCCAAGGACTTTAACTTCCATATTGTTAATTAGCTTTGCCTCAGAACTAGGATAAACTTCATCATGTTGCTTAACAACTATGTTTTGTTCTTGTAAAAACTGTGACACTGTTGTGGCTGCCGTCCAAACCGTTTTCTTCTCGTCTTCAATGACAAGTTGGACCTGTTTTGCCGAACTGTATACAACTTTTAAGTTGTATTCTACCTTTGTGTTAACCGCTGGAAACACATAGTCCTCTGAGCGAAGTGAGATATCAAGATCATCAAGGATTCCCTGGACTGTATTCGCATGGGTATAAATGATTTTCTCTTGACCGTCTATCGTCATTGCAACTGCTGTTTTCGTTGTTTCATAGACTAATATACTTAATGCAACGACAACAATGATGAAATAGATTAAAACGGTCTTTCTTTTCTTGCTCGAGAGATCGGAAAACTGGTTTCTCATGTTTTGGATTACGATGAAAAACGCCTCCTTCTCTTGGGAGAATTATATAGACTATCCAATCTGCTGTCAACCTAAGCCTTTTTTCCCATATTTTCCTGGCACAGTACCTATTATCCTAAAAACACTAGGAAAAGGAAAGGACGACTTTCCGACATCATTATCCCTAGTTTTAAAGAGAATCTGTAGAACTATTGAGAATGATAGACGGAATGGACATGCTCCCTTATGTTTCAACAAAACCTCTTAGCGATTTATGTCGAAAACTTTATTTGCATTTTCAGTTGTCGCTTTACTCACTTCTTCTAATGTGATTCCCTTTATTTCTGCAATTTGTTCAGCTACTAATTTCACATATTTTGGTTCATTTCGTTTCCCCCGGAAAGGATGCGGCGTCAAATATGGGCAATCTGTTTCAATTAATAAACGCTCGAGCGGAACCATTTCTGCCACTTTTTTGGGCTGCTTGGCATTTTTAAACGTCACTGGACCACCTAGTGAGATGTAGAAGTTCATTTTGATGCATTCTAGCGCAATCTCCGGACTCCCGCTAAAGCAATGCATAATTCCGCCAACCTCTTCGGCTTTCTCCTGCTTCAAAATCTCAATGATATCAGCTGTTGCATCACGATTATGTATAATAATTGGCAATTTAACTCTGCGGGCTAATTGAATTTGTTTGCGAAAAACATCCTTTTGAATATCCTTTGGGGATTTATCCCAGTAATAATCCAATCCCATTTCGCCTAAGGCAACTACTTTGGGGTGTTGGGCTAATTTTTCTATCCATAACAGATCTTCCTCCGTCATATCTATCGCATCCACCGGATGCCAACCAACACTTGCATATAAAAAATCATAAGCTTCTGCCAGTTCAATTGCTTTTTTTATCGTTGGACGATCAAATCCAACTACCACCATTTGCGAAACTCCCTCTGATAGGGCTCGATTAATCACCTCTGTTAAATCTTCTGTATATTGTTCGGCATTTAAATGAACATGTGTGTCAAAAAGCATATTTATTACTCCTTTTATTTTGACTCTGGGTTAAACTAGACTGTTGATTTCCGTTCCAGGCAC
>CALCRD010000390.1 GCA_937894355.1 uncultured Bacillus sp. | reverse complement strand
AGGCTTTCGATAGTTTCCGCAACAAATTCGGCGCCATTGTAAACGGACATTAAAGCGCTAATTTCCGGCATATATTTACCCCCAATCCATATATTACACAGTACTAAATTTTTCCTAGTTTGTCTTTAGTTAGCACATTAGATCCATTGAATTAATTTCTTTTCCTTTCAGATTAAATTTCCCGCATATTTCATTCTCTTATAAAGATCAATATTTTTTATCCACCAGTAAAACAAGAGTACTTTTAGGCAACTAAATGAATAAAGCTTGTTATGAACAACATTACGGGGAGAAGTGAAAACTTCTTTTAGAAAATCTATAAATCTTATTTTCTGCAATTTAAATCTTTCTGGATATAAAATAGCTAATTGTCGATGACCACTATATACTCGATCTAATTTCCGAAGTAAGCCTTTATAATCACGTGGCGGATGTATAACAAATAGTTTATCATTATAGCTTTGTTTAAAATTAGTAAACCGATATATACGTTCTCCGAATTCTTTATCTCCTCCCGACATTAGTCTCTCATCAAATCCCCCAATCTCTTTAAAAACTCTTTTTTTAACAAATAGATTAGCTGTTGGCCCAAAATGTCCAAACAAAATATAGTTATTTACTCGAAATGCGGTTTTTAATTCATAATAATTCGCCAAGGATTTTATTTTAGTGGTATCTATTCTTATATCCCCAGCCACATAATCATATTCTTTTAATGCATGAATCCCTTTTTTTAACCAATCCGTAGGAACCTTTATATCGGCGTCTACAAAAGCTAAATATTCCCCCTTGGATATCTCCAACCCCCTGTTCCTAGAGTAATATGAACCTCTGTTTGGTTTTTGCTCAATGACCTGCACTTGATATTTTTTACATAACTCCGCAATTTCTGGCTCTCCTCCATCATTAACCACAATAACTTCATACTTGTCCCTGCCAATCGTTTGATTACTTAAGGAATCTAGGGTATCCTTCAAACCAACCACATCTTTATAGACAGGAATAATTACACTAATAAATAATGCAACCGTTTTTTCTCTAAAAACAACCTGTGTATGACCACTAGAAACATATTTTAAATATAAGCCGTGGTTTTGCAGTTTTGCACTAAGCTCTTTTGCGTCTTTTCTATGATTTTCATCAAGTAAAATGAGTTCTTTAAAAAGGTTGTATTTTATTCTGTTAAAATTTAACTCTTTATAGCTTTCCAAAAGAGAAATGTCAACTTTTTTTTCCCTAATTCCTCTTAAGATTTCTACTTCACATTCGTCCACTTTTTTAAGTATGACTCTTCCTTCTAAATATCTTGGGTCTATGTACCCAATCCAATTATATCTAAACAAAGAGGCCTGTTCGTAAAAGGGCATTATCTTTTTTCTTGGTATCTTTAAGTCCATAAGCTGCTTAATGATTTCGTGGTAAAATTGACTGGCAATTAATATGTAGTCATATTGATAATTTTTTATCTCTTCGGGTGTGATTACCACCTTTTTACCGTATTTCTTTCCCACTTTCATTTTATTGTTATCAACAAATGCCTCTATATTTAATTTACTATAATCAAATATATTCCTTATATTTTCCCACCCACTGCCAGTACCAAAGACCAACATCCTTTTCATTCCTGAAACCACTCCTCGTAATGAGATTTAGGAGAATATTTTAGGTCTTAATCTCCCATTGGACCTAGAAAACTAGTGCGGATGGTGGATGTGCTACTACGCAACCACCAACTCTATACGCCAGAAAGGAGCGTATGAGTATCGAGTAAAGTCGATCCGTAATTCCTTTCCAATTGCCGAACGTCAGTTTGGACTCTTGTTCGGTTGTGTTTTGTGCACCCATTTTATTCGACTAAATAATAATTTTATTAACTTTTTCTAAAATCACCCCTTGACTTATTACCACAAGTCCTTATATAAGTAAACCTGCTGACCAATTATAAATCGGCCTACTTTTCCAAAAGAAAGGTTAATCTTAAAACCGAAAGATCCTGAGGTTGAAATCTGTCTTTCATTTTAACGTAAAACTCCATACTATATTCCGATTCACGACCTCCAAAACAATACAAACGAGATAATGAAATGTTTTCCTGAATATACTTAACCCACATACCACTATTTAAAATAGCATCATAAATACTCTTTTCGAGTTAATCTATTCAGTCTTTTACAATCATAAATGCTAGAGCATGCTTTTTCGGCCTTTTCTTCTCCAACCAGAGGCCGTAAATAATTTAACATTTCTTCTTTATTCATCCATAAATGCCCCCATGGAGGTATTAATTCTGCCCAATCTTTATTGTCCAATGAATAATGATGACCATAATAGAACTCCAAATTATGCCTGTTCGAGTAAAAACCTTCCATAAGGTTTTGAAATTCTTTTTATCTCGGAAAAAGCCTTTCCAAAGTCAGATATATGTTCCAATGTTGAAACAGAAATCACTGCATCAAAACAGGAATCAGGATAATCAAGAGAAATTATATCGCCCTGAGCAATCCCCCAGTTTTTTACCTTGTTGCCAGCTTGATACCTTAGGATCAATTCCGATAATCATTTTGGGGTAAATTGCTCGGCTATTGCCTTCAACATTTCTCCATTTCCACAACCAACTTCTAAAACTGTTCTATTTTTAAAATTTATTTGCCGGTTGGCATCTTCAATAAAACTTTCGTGATAGTTCTCCACTTCCTACCCCTCCATGATAACATTTGTTGCTTTTTACGGTTTTCTGCAATGAAAAATAAGGCCTTTTTGCTGTAAACGGTACTTATTTATTGCTTCATTTCCCAATTCTTTTGCATAATTATTAGTTTCAACCATAAATCCTGCACTTTTTAACCTATCAATAAAATCTCTTCCGTAAAGCCTAACATGATCTGATTGCCCAAACATCCGAATCCTTTCGTCCTGTGAAAGGGTAATATCTTCTATCGTTCTTTCAGCATTAAGATCCAAGGGGATTTGCAAAATCCCCCATCCACCTGGAGTTAACACCCTGTATAATTCCTTCATAGCCTTAATATCTTCAATAACATGCTCTAAAACATGGCTGCAAATAAATACATTAAATGAATTGTTTACAAATGGCAAATTGGTTATATCTGCTTTCACCATAGCCCTAGGCGAAACCAGATCCATGCTAGTATATGTTAAATTGGCCCTTTCGGTTATATTAGACTCAATACAGTACTCTGGCGCTACATGAAGAACCTTTAGTCTTTCCGTAAGTATATCTGTCTTATTTACTAAATATAACCACAACAATCGATGCCTTTCTAAAGACAAACATTTGGGACACTTAACGCTTTTTCTCTTTATAATTCCCGCATCTGAAAAATAATCAAAATGACCACGACAACAAGGGCATTCATATTTTGTTCCAATATAGGGCAGAACTGTAGCCTTTTCAAAATGATTCTGCTCAGTAAATCCCATTTTTTTTAGTTGTTGAGATATTTCTCGATAAAACATACTAGCCACTAGAATAAAAATATTGTTCTTGTTTTCTTGTTGAAGTACTGAAGGGTTTAAAATAGGTTTCCCGTATATAGATGAATTCCATTTAGAACTATCATTATCAACAAAATATTCTATATCATTAGGACTAATAATTTTATCTTCTTCAATGATCTTCTTGCTTTGACTACCTGTTCCAAATACGATAATCTTCTTATTTTTAAGAATATCTTTTATCTCTCTTCACTCTCCCTGTTTATATTTCCCCAACCGCAGAACATTAAAGCGGGTTAACCCCCTAACTTTAGATACTATAGTCTTATCTCTTTGATTTTCATATATTTATTTCGATTCTCTTGATAAAAGGCCTCTTGAGCCATATCTAATATACTTCCATGGATTCTAACCTTATTATAGAACTTAATATAACCGGATACTTTCTCGTAAGCATCAGCATAGCTTTGAAACTCGTACTTTGACAAACAATCATCTTCTAAAATGCTATGAAAAGATTCAATATGAGCATTTTTATTTGGAGTACGGCAAGGGATTCGCTCATGTTCGATTGGTAATTCCAAGCAAGCCTGTCCAAAAGCATCACTGATAAATTGTGGTCCATTGTCTGTTCGGATAGCTGGCTTTTGGGCTGAATCGATCAGCTCGCGTCTGATCAATGTACGTTTAAGGGTAGTTGCCGCATCAGTTCCAGTACAGTTTAAACCTTTAAAATGCTCAACAATCATTCGATCGCAAACGTCAATAATTGATAGTATGTAAAAAAATCGATTTTCGCCATGAATGTAACCATATTTGATATCCGCCTCCTAGATCTGGTTATAACCGGTAACGACCCGATTACGGGCTAATTTTCTCGGATGTTTATTCTTAAGTTTACGTTGGGGTAGTAAAAGCTCTTCCTGCTTACAGGAGTCGATATACTTTCTTTTTGTTGATTACTAAATGGTAGTTCCGTATAATGTTTTGTTTGGCAAGATTCTTCATTTCTTTGAGCATGGGAATACCTTTTGGTATTGGAAAATCAGTTTCCCGAACCCATTTAGCCACTAGGCTTGGTGAAAGGTCATTGTTTCTGGCTACCAGCGCACAATTGCGGGTTTCTTTGGCTTCTCTAATAATCTATTGTTTAAACTCATCTGTAAATCTGCGTCTTTGCAATAATGTCGCCCCCTGTTTCTAATTTACCAGAGTTAAGACACTTTTATCCAATTACATTAGGGGGCTAAAAAGTAAATTTAACCCAAATCTTTTAACCACGTAATATTATCTAAATACCATTTTATTGTCCTATAAAGACCATCCTGAAACTTAATCCTAGGTTCCCATCCAACTTCTTTATTTATCTTTCTGGGATCAATAGCATATCTAAAATCATGGCCAAGTCGATCTTTAACATATTCAATCAAATTATAATTAACTTGCTCGACTTCAATCTCAAGTAATTTACGGTAATTATTTTCTTTTTCAACAAGTTCTTTTATGATATCAATAACTTTTTTAACTACAGTGATATTTTCTTGCTCATTATGCCCACCGATGTTATATACTTCTCCAAATTTTCCTTTCCTAACTACCATATCAATTGCTCTTACATGATCTTCAACATAGAGCCAATCTCTAATATTGCGTCCATTTCCATAAACTGGTAGTTTTTTTCCTTCCAATATATTTTTAATCATCAATGGAATTAATTTTTCCGGAAATTGATAGGGTCCGTAATTATTTGAGCACCTAGTGATAACAACCGGAAAATTGTAAGTAAAATAAAAGGCTTTTGCAATCATGTCGGCACTGGCTTTAGAAGCTGAATAAGGCGATTTTGGATCTAAAGGAGATAATTCAGTAAAACATCCTTCATGTCCTAGACTTCCATAAACTTCATCCGTAGAAACCTGCAAAAAACAAACTTCTTCCCGATATTGACAATCTCTTGTTTCCCAATTATCTTTAGCAACCTCAAGTAAATTATGAGTACCTAAAATATTTGTGTTTAAAAAAACCTTAGAATTTTCAATCGATCTATCTACATGGGATTCAGCAGCAAAATTGACTACTATATCTATTTTAAACTCATGAAAGATAAATTCTATAAGTTCCTTATTATTTATATCTCCCTTAATAAATTGTATTCTATTCAACTCATCTTTCAAAGTTATTAAATTTCCAGCATATGTAAGTTTGTCCAATACCACTATATTTACGGTATCGTCATACTTTTTAAGCATATATTTCACAAAATTTGCTCCAATAAACCCTGCGCCACCTGTAACCAGATAAGTTTTAATTTTTTCCACACCCTTTATTTGCTATGATAAGATTCTGCAATATTTAAAAGATATCTACCATAACCTGTCTTTAGTAAAGGTTCAGCTAATTTAATTAACTGCTCATATGTAATATAACCTAACCGAAAAGCAATTTCTTCTATACAAGCTATTGATAGACCTTGCCTTTTTTGAATTACTTCTACAAAATTCGCAGCATTAATTAATCCTTCATATGTTCCGGTATCGAGCCAAGCCATACCACGACCAAATAGCTTCACTTTCAACTGACCTTGTTGCAAGTATCTTTTATTCACATCGGTTATTTCCAACTCTCCCCTAGCTGATGGTTTTATATTCTTGGCAATTTCAATCACCTGATTATCATAAAAATAAAGACCCGGTACAGCATAATTAGACTTGGGGTATTTCGGTTTTTCTTCTATTGAGAGTACTTTCCTTGAATAATCAAATTCTACAACTCCATAATCTGATGGATCTTTAACATAGTAACCAAAAATCATTCCACCGGCGTTAAGCATCCTAGCTTCCTGCAAAATAGGGGTTAAACCATGACCATACAAAATATTGTCTCCTAAAATTAAACTCACCGTATCATTACCAATGAAATTCTCTCCAATAATAAAGGCCTCCGCTATTCCCCGAGGTTCTTTCTGAATTGAATACGAAAAGGATAACCCTAAGTGACTGCCATCCCCCAGCAACTTGCGGAAAAGAGGAATATCATATTCTGTGGAAATAATTAAGATTTCTTTAATCCCTGCCAACATTAAAACAGATAAAGGGTAATATATCATCGGTTTATCATATATGGGCAGTAATTGTTTGGAAATACATTTAGTTATGGGATACAGTCGGGTTCCTGAGCCGCCTGCTAAGATAATACCTTTCATCTTTACCTCCAAAAGTAGCACAATTATTTCTTTACCTGATAGAGCGAGCCTTTATGCCTCTACTCAACCGGCTATAACTAATTGCTGCATTGCAGAATTAATAGCCTCGATTATATAATCTTGCTCTAATCTAGTTAATCCAGGGTACATAGGTAGTCTTAGTAATCTATAGCTTAGATTTTCTGTTACCGGCAAATCTCCCGCCATGTAGCCATACCTTTTACCCATAGGAGAAGTGTGCAAGGGGATATAATGAAAAACTGCAGATATACCTTTTTCTTTAAGTTTATACATTAAATAATCTCTTTCTTGTGGAGAATTAAGAATTAAGTAAAACATATGGTAATTACTTTCGCATTCTTCTGGAATAACAGGTAATCTTAATAATCCCATTTGTTCAAATTCTTTTAGATTTTTATGATAGTACTCATAAACTGTTTTCCGTTTTTCATTAATCTCGTCAATCTTTTCTAATTGAGCATACAAAAAAGCCGCCAGTATATCCGAAGGCAAATAACTAGATCCAACATCTACCCAAGTATACTTATCGACTTCCCCCCTGTAGAATTTACTTCTGTTTGTTCCTTTTTCCCTAATAACCTCAGCTCGTTCTATCAAACTTTGATCATCTTCATTTATTAAGATAGCCCCACCCTCGCCACATGAGTAGTTTTTTGTCTCATGGAAACTATAACATCCAATATGTCCAATTGTTCCAAGATATTTTTCTCGATATTTAGCATTTACTCCCTGCGCTGCATCTTCCACTACTTTAAGATCTTGTTCTAGGGCAATCTTCATAATAGCATCCATATCACAACCTATTCCGGCATAATGAACCGGAAATATGGCTTTAGTTTTTGAAGTAATTTTCCTTTTTATATCTTCAGGATCAATATTCAACGTATCTTCCTGGATATCGGCGAAAACCGGAGTAGCTCCCCTTAACACAACAGCATTAGCGGTAGAAACAAAAGTATATGAAGGCAATATTACTTCATCACCTTCTTTTAAATCCAATAAAATTGCAGACATATCTAAGGCCGAGCTACAAGAAGTAGTTAATAACGCTTTGTATGTGTGGATAGTTTGTTCCAAAAAAAGCTGTACTTTCTTGGAATAATATCCATCACCGGAAATATGGAATTTTTTAATAGAATCAATAATATATCGAATTTCTTTCTCGGATATAGATGGTTTGTTAAAAGGTATTCTCTTCATATTAACCCCTCTTTTCTCTCCAACCCCAAATATAATATGAAGCATTTTCACCACAATTAAATATTAAATCAAGAATCGTAACATGATGATTAAAATGTTTTTGAAGTTGTCGATATTCTGGATATACATACTTAATGTAAGATAGTTCAACTCCATTAGCTTCAAACTTTTCTTGAACTATATAATTCCGTGCAGTAGGCCCAGATAAGTAATAATCTGCGTTTAATTTTTTGCAAATTCCAATTAATTTGTCATCTTTTACACCATCTATTTTAAGATCTAAAGAATTAATAAATTGTGTATTAATTCCCAAAACTTTAGCTATTAATTTAGTGCAGTAGATATTTAATTCGGAAATAGTAGACCATTTTTTTTCCAAATAAAGGTCCTCTATAATCCATTTATACTCTTTAAAGTATGGTGCTTTTGCATAATTCATTTGAAAAGATTTATAATGCTTTTTTTGCCAGTTACTGGAGTTGTCGATCTGTGCTTCATATATCATTTCCCTTTTACCGTGGTTATTCTTTACAGGAACCGTAATCCATTTTGGGCCACTATTCGTTAATACTAAGTTTCTATTTCTCCAATCCCGTAAAGTATATTGTACGTCCTCTAAAAAAACAAAAATATCCACCTGTTGGATCATATCAAAAACGCCTTTCCATGGTATGTAATTTGATTGGAGTATAGCAATCTTTTTCATAATTTCTACCCCCTGATTGTATTCAGCATTATCAAACGTTTTCTCCAATTCTATTAGGGGGCTAATTAGATAGAACCCTCTATTAAAATTGTATTTTATTAATATCCATTATCAACTGCGGATTAATTAAACCAGTTCCATATGTTACATTTTCAAAATATACCCTATCCTCCTTAAATGTGAGCCCAATATTTATTATTTTATAAATCATATCAATGAAAAAAACAGCAGTGTATTTAAAAATTTTATTTTTAAATTCCTTTTCATCGTCTACGATATCCCTTGGTAAACATACTTGACCAATAATCGGTCCTCCATCTATCGATTGATCAACTATATGCATCGATGCGCCATAAAAAAGCATATCACTATGAAAAGCTTTCTCCAAAGAACCAAAACCCTTAAATAACGGGAGCAATGATAGATGAAGGTTAAATATATTATTTGTATATTTGTTTAAGAGTGTAGGGCCAATTAGTTTATTATAATTAAGAAAAATATAATCAATTTTATGCTTTTGGAGACGTTCATAAATTGTTTCTTCAAACATCATTTTGTTATTATAGTTGTTATATTCATGCAAATATGTAGGTATCGTTGTATTTGATTTGAAATACTTATAAGCCAGGCAATCTCTATCCGCGATAATGAGTGACAAAACACCGTTCGGAATCAGGTGTCTATTTTTATATAAAACCTTTGAAAAGCCCCCGTTGCCACTTACAAAGATTGCATAATTCATTATTTATCTTCCATTCCCTTTAGTATTTTATATCGAGAAAACAAGGTGTCTTCCTTCGCAAAAGAATCATCTTTGAAAATAAAAACACTAAATTCAAACGGCATATAATCATTTCTTAGAATTATATTTCTCGAATACTTATATGCAATATTAAGTATTTTTTCTGGACTACTATGAAATGTATCTTCATATTTATAATCAACTTTGTCTGACAAAAAATCAAAAGCCACTCCATCTATAGTTATTTCCATAGCTTTATTAATTATAGATTCGATATATGTATAATTATTAACATGTTTCATCTTATAGTTAAAAATCCCGGAAGCGATGATATAATCAAACTTTTGAAAAAAATCATATTCCAAAAATTCGCCTGTAATAAATTTTATATTAGGTCTTGCATATAATTCTTTAGCCTTATTTATTAAATCTTCAACAAGATCAATTCCTAAATAGTTATAGTCACCAAATTTACGATAAAGTATTCTATTTAAATCTCCAAACCCACAGCCAATATCCAAAATCGATTTGTATTTAAGATTATAAAAAGAAGTTAATATGTCAAATCTAATATCTTGTTTACCCTTGTCCCACAAAAGAGACTTAGGAGAATATCCATAACTGCCATACCGTTTTTGATATAGTTTAATAATATTCTCTCGTTCTATTTCAATCATTTTGATCTTCCTTCAAAGCATTATCTAATTGAGGTTTATCATCTTTTTTACCCACAATCATTTCTTTCCAGTCAACACGTTTAACCAAATTATTTTGATACGTCTCAGCTCCAACAGCTTGCCAGTCCATGCAATTTCGACAATAATTCGGTAGTTTATCAAATTCATGATTAATATGTTTTTCAATAAACGTTTTTCTTTTTTCACAATTCCAAACTTCTTCAATAGTCAATTCGTTAATCGAACCTATAGTATTTATTCCTTCATATTCCTAGACACACATTGTTACATCGCCATTCCAAAATATTCCCAGCACAGACATAAGTCAAGGGCAAGCAATTCGTTCTTGGTTTTTATCCAAGTTATTAGCCTCTACTGTACTACACCAAGTAAATTTTTCACGTATTTTTATAAAAACATCATGTTTTGACCAGTAATCAATAAAATCTTTCAATTCATCTTCATTTTCGTCCATAACTGAATACTGAACCTCAATATATGGTTTTTCCAAACCCTTTTCATTTTTCTCTGCAATTAAATTTAAGACATTTCCATAGACTGTATCTTTATCTCCATGAACTCTAATAGAATTATAAGTCTCTCTAGTAAAACCATCTAGACTAAAAATAAACCGATCCAATCCAGATTCCAGAATTAAATTTATCATTTCATCATCTAATAGCATTCCATTAGTGTTCAAAATCAAATACTTAAGCCCTTTTTCTCTAGCATATTTAATCATGTAATATAGCTTATACCTCAATAAAAGCGCTTCCCCATACAGTGTAAGCCAAACTTCGGTTTCAGGGGCCTTTAAAGCAATTTCATCAATAATTTTTTTATATAGATTTATATCCATATTCCCTTTTTTTCTTTTCATTGTTTTATGACCGCAATGTATACACTTCATATTACTAAACCCCGTTGTTTCTATAATAATTTGTTTGGGAAAAACAGAATGATAACGATTAATAACATTTTAAAAATTCGGTCCTATTTGATACTGATGTTAAATAATGATTAGTTTTAGCCATAACTAATGCTCCTTTTTTATTATTTTTTCTTGTTTTCGACATAATAATATATCGTATTATAAACCTCAAGAATATTCGTTCTTATTTACTTTATTTGAAGTATTTGACTCCAGTTTTCTCGAGCCTTCGCTTCCCCAAAATACATATCTATTCTATTATCAATAACATTGTTATTTTTGATAAAACCTGTTAATTGGTTTTTTTCAAGTTCCTCAATTTTAAATAATTCAAAACCCAAATCTGTTAATCCTTTGAATAAAGAAGTTTTACTCTTTAAAAACACTGGTTTGCCTAAATATAATAATGCAAATATATTGCCAGCCGCTTGCTGACGATTATGATTCATAATAGCAATATCTATTTGTTTTAATATACTAAAATAATCCTCTGGTTTCATATAGTCCTTTATTGGTATAAAATGATTTCCAAAAAATTCTTCCCCTTTTTTTATTACATAATCAATATACTCTTGATTTCCACCGTAAGATAAAGGAACTATTATATCAATATTTTGATAATCTAAGTTTTTTAAAGTGCGAAACATATCTAAATGATTGTTTGTAGGGTCTGCTGAATTTCCAATTAGTATTGCGTATTTATTATTTTTCTTTTTATATACCTGATTTTTATTATTACATTTTGTTAAAGAAACAAAATTAATAGGGTTTGGATAGATAAACAATAAAAATTGGGCATTAGTACTAAAAAATTCTTTCGTTTTCTCATACTCATATGTAAATCCAGATAATATATATGAAATGTTTTTAATAGCTTTCCTTCTATAAAATAAGGAAGAAGAACTTTGAAACAATTGATTTGGTATAGGATAATTTATTTTCTTTAACAATTTTTTAGTTAGTTCATCATAAAGCTCTTCTTGAATATAACTGTATAAATCCGCTCCCCAAACTATCCAATATAATTTTTCTTTTATATCATAATCGTAAATAAACTTACAAATATAGTCTTTCAAAAAATGTATAAAAACCTTATTCGCATTTTTAATATATAAATATAGCTTCCCACCCATTTCTTCAACATTCATCAGTTCCACATTATTATAAATGTGAGAATTAAAATGTCTTAAATCCCGATTCCTATGCTTTAAAATTATATATAGATTGTTACTGTTAGGAAAATTTCCATTTACAAATTCTATAAATTTTTTACAGTATATATTGTCAACCATCAAGTGTAAATTATAGTTAGACACAATTTGTGAATGGAAATTTTCAGTTCGTAAATCCAAAAGAAAACTATTTTCGTGTCTTTCTTTTTCTTCTTTAACGTAATCATAATAATCTTTAAGGTCGAGCTGGAAAATTCGAAAATCCTTTATACCCATCTCAAAAAGTTGATGTGAAATATCCTCATAATATGAACTGGTTATAATAACCGTTGCAGTAATATTTTTTAGTTGTTCTGGTGAAATTATCTCGCACCCATTGAACTGCTGACCCCATTTGTTTTTATCATTATCGCAATAGTATAATATACAATATTTATCTTTCAGATAATCATAAGCTATTTTCCCATAATTAGAGGCTCCGAATAAAACCACATTTTCCTTCATTTTTTACTTTAACCCCTTTAAGTTTTTCAAAAAACTAAACTTATACCTAATAAAAAACATCTTCAGCAAATAAAACCTTTTTTCCTTTTACCTCAATATTTTTTAAACCCTTCTTAAGTAAAGATGGTAAAATTTCTTTAAAATACATACTAGTAATTACAATCTTATATTTTTGTAAAATACATTCTTCATTCGGTGAAATAATTTCTATCCCTTTTAAATGCTTTCCCCATTTGTTTGGATCATTATCGCAAAAGCAAACGACATTATATATGTCTTTGTATTTTTCATAGTATTTTTCACCCATTCCTGATGCTCCAAAAAATATAACATCTAGTTCTTTGTATGTTTTTTTAAAATTATAGTTTTTACAAGAACTAATGTGAAGATTGTTATTAAAAAATGACTTTACCATCTTTAGAACAACTTTTTTTGAATAATAATTTAATTTAATAAAAGGCCAATCATCAATTTTATCTATATCAAATATATTATGTTTAAACCTTTCATCTAACTTTACTAAAACTCTATCATAATTTAATGCAGATAGTGATGAAATTCTATGCTGCCCGTCAGTAACCAAAAATCGAAAGTCGTCTTTATACTTAATCATTACCCCTCGAATATAACCTTCTTCAAATTTTTCAGGTTGATATCCAATATTTTTTATACTATTAAATATAGAAATAAGCTTTTCGTAAAGTTTCTCGCCTGATTCTTCATTTTGGGGACCGCATAGGTGAAAGGTTCCGTCATATTTAGTGTATAATGGAACCCATTGTTCCAAAGGACTAAATAGGATTTTTTCTACATTATCGTGAAAAAACAACTCGACCTCATAAGAAGGCAAAATTCCCCCATTTTTTACCAAGAAAACATTGGCAGCAAATAACTTTGCATAAAAGGAAATATCAGTCCATGGCAACGGAACCTTAGCAATAGGCGGAATAATAGATAAAGGGTAAGCATCTACTTTTTTATTTAAGAAAAATAGCTCTCCTAAAGTCTGTGGTTGAAAGTTATCATAATACTTTTTTAGCTGAGAATCCCCATATTTAACATTCCCTTTATTAATTAACTCGTTTAAAGCATCTACAAAGTAATGGGTTTTACGTCCTTTTTTATTACTAAAACTCAAACCTGAAACAGAACTTATGCATTTATCTATTTCGACTTCAAAAATATTGTATTGCTGTTTTTTTTTCTTACTTTTTTTATTGCATAATACTAAATATCTATTACAGTTTTTCCATAATTGAGTCATCCCCAGCAATTCAAATTTGTTGTAAACAGTATTTTTTTGTAGTAAATCTATTAATACTTCATAATGATTAGGATTATCGGTATATAAACAGGACTTACCAGCATTAAATCCCAGTTCAAAAATTAAATAATCGCTTTTTTCCGATATTTCTTTTAACTCCCTTGATGCTTCAGTTAATCTATCACCACCCAGCGCCATCCATTGAAAAACACTTAACATTAGAGCTACATCAAACTTTTCATTTTTAACAAGATCAGAGGTATAGGGCTTATTATACCATTTTACCTTAATATTTGGCTTGTTTTCTGCTAAAAATATCCCAATATCCGAATATATTGATATTGGTTCGAACGCTGTTACTTTTGCTCCCTTTTTCGCTAAAGAAAAAGTATAAAAACCCGCATTTGCTCCAATATCCAACACATTTAAACCATTTAAATCACTAAAAATATCTTGGAAAGTTTTTTCAATGATCTTCCATTTCCTATAAACCTCATTTTTGTTTGAAGAAGTTTTTAGCATTTTAAATTCATCAAAAGGTATTGGATGGTATATCTGTCCCCCCTTTTCAACTGGATTCTTTATTAAATAGTTAATGATTTCTTGATCTGAATTAAACTTCATTTTAAGTTCCTCCGTTAAAAATCGATTCTTCAATACGTTAATATAGTTTACACCGATTTTCTTTATCTGTTTCTATATATCATAATATTAGCTATTATAATAACCGTCGTAGTTTTGTTTTAATCTGTTCTTGTTGAATACATTTATCTAAAAGATAATCATAAGCATCTTTCCAAATGGAATATTCAAAAATAATAATAGCTCTTTTCTTCATTTTTTACTTCAAGTTTTCATTAAGAAATGTTTTGCGAAATATTTCAAAAGTAAATAATAAGCATATATCTTTTACGTTATTTTCTTTATTACTCATATGATTACTGATTGTTCTTTTAATTTCATTAATATTATAATAACTTTCGTTTTTAATTTCGTTTGATAATAATATTTCCGAAATATATTTACTAATAACTGGTTCTTTAATCCATTCTTTGTAATTTACAAAACTCCTAATTTCTGAATATCGTTTATAGTTTTTTATACCTAACTCTATGAGTTGTCTTTCAATTTCATCCTCATACATACTAGTTATAATAACTTTCAGGTTATTTAGTGAAAGCAACTCGTTTGGTGAAATAATTTCTATATCGCAAGTTTTTTTACCCCATTTAGATTTATCATTGTCACAAAAATAAAGTATATTCCATTTATCTTGATAAATATTCAATGCCTGTCTTCCTAATTTTGAAGCTCCAAATAAAACAACTTTCAATTTCTTATTATCATCGTTTTTTTGATAAGTTAATTTATCTTCCCCACTTATTGGTAACCCCGTTTTTTGCCAAGGGATATTATTAAAAAATTTTGGGAAATACTTGAGTAACATTGCTTTATAAATATTAGAATTTACTCTCCATTCCTGAGGTAAGCTATAAATGTATTCAATCAGATCATTGTCAAAAAAAGGATATGCACCATAGTAATCATCCCCTAAAGTATTGCAATTTCTTAAAATATTGTCAATGAAAAAATAATCTGTAGATTTCCAAGATACATTATCCTGTATTTGTCCTTTAGGTAATTCCTTTATGAGTAGTTCATTCTTTAGACCTCTGCTTCTCATTCTTTCCCGTAGATATGATGAAAAATATTCTTCACTCACGTTAGTTAATTCATGTTTAAGAAAACTACCTCCTAAAACCAGATCTCCAGCAAAACCATTTAAAAAAACATACTTTAAAGGAATACTTCTTAAACATAATCCATGTGTATGAATAATACTAATTTCACCCATACCATTTTCTATAGCGAGTTGAATATTCTTCCACCAAATTTCAGAATCTAATTCAATAAATATATGTTTTATTTTTGCAATTTTTGCAACTCGACTAGCTAGCACATAATCTAAGCAATCCTTTATCCCAAAAGTAAAAGCTGAATCAACTTTACAATTCATACCTAAATAATCAATTGCTGCTAATGTAGCTCTGGAATCTAACCCTCCACTTAACGTCATATAAACTTTTTTATGCTTTGCAATTATCTTTCTAACTGCCTCAATCCACAAAATTCCTAATTTCTCAACAGCCTCTTCATACCTTACGTCCTTAGCTTTTTCAATACAATTCCAATTCCAATAAGATCTAAGCTTAAATTTACTATCTTTTACTTTAATTATTGAAGCAGGAGGAACTTTATTAATCTCATTAATCAGTGTCTTATTCCCCAATAAATATCCAAAACTAAAAAAATCCTGAACACTTTCGGTGTTAATACTTTTATTCTGTAAAGAATCAGAGATTATTTTGGGAACATTACAAAAGCAGAAGGATTTTTCTTCTTTATAATAATAAAAGGTATAAAAACCATACCTATCATTAATAATAAGCATCTCTTCTTTTTCTTTATCTAGAAGACAAATAACAAATTTACCATTAAGCTTTTCTAAAGCTTCTTCTCCATATTCTTCGGATAAATGAATTACATATTCAATATCAGTGTGAGTATTAAATATATGCCCCTTTAAAATCAAATCATTCTTGTTAAGATCGTATATTTCCCCCAACATATAACCAAATATAGTTCTCTTCTCATTACTAATTATTTGTTTTTGACTAATATCTAATATATCTGAAGCATACTGCACTGTTATATCATCTAAATCTGATTTTAAAAGTAAATATTCTCTACTATTCGCATAATCATTAACTCTGCTATCACAGTTAAATTTATGAAATATTGCCATTAAAGACATGGTTATCACCTCATTAACTAAAAAAGAATGTCTGAAAATCCCATTTTACTTACCACATTAAATGAATAAGCTAACTTTGTATAACAATCTTCACATAAAAACCTTCATAATAGTTTTTATCTTGTTAAGGATAAGCTTAATATCTACTCCAGTCCATAAACCAAAATAATACACCATTCCGTCTTCCGAAAGCGCCTCCAACGTCTCCACCTGATTCTCCGCCACCGCAATCGCAATCGTCGGCAGTTCCAGGTAAAGCCGCTCCCAGGTAGCCGCTCCCCCGGCCCCGATAGCTAAATCGGCAGCAGCCATCAACTCCGCCATATTCTTCACCTGACAGTGATAGTTGGTATTAGGCATCTGATTACAAAGCTCTTTAACCTGTTCCTTATGAGGATTAGCAGTCCCAACCACTACATCAATCGCTATCTCCGGACGGTTTAAAAGCTTAATCGCCTCCAAGGCCTTTACCGTCTCATTAGTGGGGTCACTACCCCCGAAGAAAACCAGAATTCTCCGGACTTTACCATCTCTTTTTCTTAAGTTTTTCTTTGCTTGATGAAACTCCGGGCGTAAAAGCGCGTACTTCGGACCAAGGAGTTTTCGGCAATCAGATGGTACCAATCCATCATAACGTTTTTCCAGGTTTTTATAATAATTCTGGTCAAGTAATAGATCGCAATCATGGGGGCGGTTGGCAAGGTCATCAATAACCATTATCTTATTGACATATGGCCGTAAATGCTTCTCCCATTTGCTATCTAGAGCATAGCTGTCAACAACTAAGTTTAAGTTCGAACTAAGCTCGGAACCTTGCGCATCGGTAAAAATTTCGGCCACTATTTTTGAACTGATATTAGTTATATTTTCTTCTTCTTTATTCTGCTCGTTTAGAAATGAAGCTAAGTTATCTTTATTATTCATATCGGAAAGGTTCTTAGATTGGTTTAGCAGTATTTCCTCTGTTCTTCGAGCATCTTCTAACCAGTTTTTACCTAACCACTCCCAATATTTATCTCCAGCCAATTCTGTTTCTGCTTCTAAGCGATAAACTTTAAAACCCTTGCTCTCAATATAGTCGCATAAATTTCCCGGCAA
>CALCRD010000389.1 GCA_937894355.1 uncultured Bacillus sp. | reverse complement strand
ATTATTTTCAAAATTACCTATCTTTACTTTAACCGATTTTTCTGAAAAAACCAATGGTAAAATGCTACCAACGTTTGGCCACAAACGCCTTCGACTACATAGGGCAAATCATTCTTCCACTCCAATCTTTGTATTGCTGTTTCCCGTCCCAGCGGGCAATAACCCCGAGGATTTAAAAGAGCCTATTCACCTTTTAGTAAGATTCGCCCGGTTAAATGCACTAGAAACCACTCATCTGTATGCGTTTTTACTATCGAAGCATGTCTAGCTTTTTGTAAAGGATTAAAAAACACTAAAAACTCTTATAATTTATAATCGGAAATTTGACCTACGTCAAAGAAAGGCACTGTTATTAAGCTTATGATAAAGACAAGAACTAAACGAGGAGGAATATACATGAAAACAGAAAAATTTCAATTAGAGCCGCTCACTTGTCCATCTTGTATCAAAAAAATCGAAGGAACGCTTAACAAAATGAAAGGCGTATCCGAGGTAAAAGTCCTGTTTAACTCCAGTAAAGTAAAAGTCCTGTTTGATGAAACGAAAATCCCCAGCGAAGAATTGCAAACTACGATTGAGAAACTTGGCTACTCCGTAATTTCAAGTAAATAACTAGTACTCTAGACAAGGGCCGTTCCGCCAAAAAGGCACTTGCTGGCCCAAAAGGAGGAATACCAAACCATGAAAAAGGTGAAAAAGGTTCATATAGTTCTTACTTCAGGGGGTTTATTAGCGATAGCTTTTAGCTTTCATTTGCTGAATCTATCCCAATTGAAAGAATCAGCCTTAATCGCCGCTACGTTTGTTGCTGGCTACTCCATAGTTAAAAAAGCGCTGCAATCGATCCGGATGAAAGCCTTTAGTATCGAATTACTAGTAACCATTGCTGTGATTGGCGCTCTGATTATTGGTGAATATGTTGAATCAGCTGCTGTAACCTTCCTATTTTTATTCGGTGCCTACTTAGAAGCCAGAACATTGGAGAAAACACGTTCTTCACTTAAATCGTTGATGGATATGGCTCCACTCGAAGCAACGGTATTAAAAAATGGTGAACGAACGGTCATGCCGATTAGCCAAATTGTTGCAGGTGACCGCATTTTAATTCAGTCAGGTGAGAAAATTGCCATTGACGGAAAGATCCTCACTGGTCGTGCTTTTATTAATGAAGCCACAATCACTGGGGAATCTGTTCCGGCAAATAAGCAGCCATCAGATCAAGTATTCAGCGGCACCATGGTTGATACTGGCTACATTGAGGTGGAAGCTGAAAAAGTGGGTGATGATACAGCTTTTGCAAAAATTATCGAATTAATCGAGGAGGCCCAGGAAGCCAAAGCTAAAACGCAAAAATTCTTAGAACGATTCGCCACTGTGTATACTCCTAGCATTCTGATACTATCGGTAATCGTCTTTATATTAACAAAAAATATCGAACTCACCCTAACATTCCTAGTAATCGCTTGTCCAGGTGCCTTGGTTATCTCTGCACCAGTGTCCCTAGTCGCAGGGATAGGCAATGGAGCCAAAAACGGAATTCTAATCAAAGGTGGCGAGGTTATGGAAAACCTTGCGAAAATGGACGTTATCGTTTTTGATAAAACAGGAACGCTAACTAAAGGGAAACCTCAAGTGACCAACATCAAAGCGCTAAATATGGAAGAAACTGATTTGTTAAAAATAACTGCTGAAGCTGAAGTCATTTCTGAACACCATTTAGGCCGAACAATTGTCAATGAGGCCAAAACCCGTGGAATTGCCTTGACCAACACCCCAGAACATTTCAGCGTTGAAAAAGGTCTGGGATTAACAGCAACCATTCAAGGCAAGGCGCTAGTAATTGGGAATCGTAAACTATTTAAAACTCAGGGAATTTCCATCTCTCAAGAACTAGTTGACTATATCATTCAGCAAGAAAAAGCAGGAAACACAGCCATCCTAATTGGCATTGAAACCAAAATTGCCGGGATCATTTCCATTGCTGATCAAATTCGTCAAGATGCCGCAGTTTTGATTAGAAGACTCCATACCCTTGGAGTCAAACAAACGATTATGCTTACAGGTGATAATCAGCATACTGCTGAGAAAGTAGCAAACCAGTTAGGAATTGACCAAGTTTATGCCGAATTACTTCCAGAAGATAAAGTGAATTATATTAAACAATGGCAGGAAACAGGAAATAGAGTTGCCATGGTAGGTGACGGGATTAATGATGCCCCAGCCATCGCTCTTGCTGACGTAGGAATAGCCATGGGAGCGGCCGGAACAGATGCAGCCATGGAAACTGCGGATGTCGTGTTAATGGGAGACAGCTTGACCAAAATCGCTTATTCCCAAAGTTTAGCAAAAGCTACGATTAGAAACATGAAGCAAAACATGTTCTTCGCCGTCGGAACAGTCGCCTTACTTTTAGCAGGAGTATTATTCGGAAAGGTCTTTTTAGCAACAGGCATGCTCATCCACGAATTAAGTGTGTTAATCGTCATAGTCAACGCCATCCGCTTAGTTCACTTTAATCCAAATAAAAAAAAACCTACAGCGAAAGAATCTAGCGAACCAATAGCCGAAGTTTCTTCCCCCCTTTAACCCTAACTTTTTTAAAAAAAGCTTTGTTAAAGATCAGTGTTGATTTTTCACACAATGTTGATTGGAGTGGAAGGCACGCAGACTCCTGCAGGAGCACGAGCTGAGTGAGACTCCGAAGGAAGGAACGACCGAAGGAGGCTCACGGGTGAGCCTGCGGAAAGCGAAGTGCCTGGAACGGAAATCAACATTCAAGTTTAACAGAGCCTTAAAAAAAGGCAGCCCTTCTCCCACTAAGGAGAAGGGCTGCACTTATTTTTGTCTAGCTCCAGCGGATTACACCATCATTTTACAAATATCATTGGTGAACTCTACTGGATCACTAATTGGTAATCCTTCAATTAACAGTGCTTGATTGTACAAAAGACTCGTATAAAGCGCTAACTTGTCTTTATCAGTTTCGAATGCCTCTTTTAAGGATTGGAATACTTCATGATTTTTATTAATTTCCAGCACTTTTTCAGCTTTAATATTTTGATTATCCGGCATGGCATTTAGAATTTTTTCCATTTCAATCGTGATTTCACCATCGGTCGCCAGACAGACTGGATGTGACTTCAACCGTTTAGAAATCCGGACATCCGCCACTTTTCCAGACAAAATACTTTTCATATATTCAAACAGCTCTTTGTTTTCTTTCTCATCAGATTCAGAATCCGCTTTACTTTCCTCTGGCTCCTCAATCCCCAAATCACCACTCGAGATCGATTTAAATTCCTTCTCTTTATAATTCATTAACATTCTAATCGCAAACTCATCAATATCATCAGTGAAATACAATATTTCAAAACCTTTTTCGGATACAAACTCAGCCTGAGGTAACTTTTCAATTCTATCAATCGAATCCCCAGCCGCATAATAAATATATTTTTGATCCTCTGGCATCCTTGATACATACTCATCAAGAGTGACCAATTTCTTCTCGTTAGAAGAATGGAACATCAATAAATCCTGCAAAACTTCCTTATTAGCACCAAAATCACTATATACTCCATACTTCAACTGACGACCAAACGACTCATAAAAAGCCTCATACTTTTCCCGATCATTTTTCAACAAGCTTTGCAATTCGCTTTTTATTTTTTTATTAATATTTTTAGCAATCAGCTTTAATTGGCGATCATGCTGCAGCATCTCCCGAGAAATATTCAGCGATAAATCCTCAGAATCCACCATACCTTTAACAAAACTAAAATAATCCGGCAGTAAATCAGCACATTTATTCATAATCAACACACCGTTAGAATACAATTCTAAACCTTTTTCAAACTCCTTGGCATAATAATCAAACGGGATTTTTTCCGGAATAAATAAAATTGAATTATACCGAATTGTCCCATCAACACTTATATGAAGATGCTTAATCGGCTGATCAAAACCATAGCGTTTTTCCATGTAAAACTGGTGATAATCTTCATCTGTTAACTCAGACTTATTCTTCCGCCAAATCGGCACCATCGAGTTAATAATTTGCTCTTCAGAATAATCCTCTAACTCCTCGCTACCCTCTGCCTTCGGTCTTTGCCCAGAAACATCCATTTTAATCGGATAACGAATAAAGTCCGAATATTTCTTAACAATCTCTTTTAAGCGATACTCATCAAGAAACTCGTCATAACTTTCATCTTCGGTGTTCTCTTTAATCGTTAATATAATCTCCGTACCCACAGAATCCTTCGCAAACGGCTCAATGGTGTACCCATCCGCACCTTGAGACTCCCATTTATATGCCTCTTCACTGCCCAATGACTTACTGATCACCGTTACGACATCAGCCACCATAAACGCAGCATAAAACCCAACCCCAAATTGACCGATAATATCATAGCCATCTTTCAACTCGTTTTCCTTCTTAAACGCATGAGAACCACTCTTAGCAATAATCCCCAAATTTGTTTCTAACTCTTCCTTCGTCATCCCAATACCAGTATCAGTAATTCTTAGAATCCGCTTATCCTTATCAGCAACCAATTTTATGTAATAACTATCCTTATCAAAATTCAAAGAATCATCCGTCAAAGTCTTGTAATAAATTTTATCAATCGCATCACTCGCATTCGAAATTAACTCCCGCAAAAACACCTCACGATGAGTATAAATAGAATTAATCATCATTTCCAAAAGTCGTTTAGATTCAGATTGAAACTGCTTCTTTTCCATTGACCATTCTCCTTTCAACTTTAACCCAAAAATAAATTCGATTGGCTTTGTCTCTAACATCCTCAACAAAACCAGAAAACCTTACCTTAACTTTTTAGCACTCTACTTAATTGAGTGCTAACCCCCTATTTTTTAATACCATATTTCGCAATTTCCTGTCAACAGATTAACCCGATAATTAATATTTTTGAAAAAAACCAGCCAAAAAGCCAAGATTCTTTACAAAGCCCATTTTAATTATTATAGGAGACTTCCGACCCAGCTAAACATACAACACGTTTTATGGGAATTAACGGAAATTATAGGTAAATAATCCCTATTTTTCTACTTTTTTAAAAAAATATCGACACAAACAAGCAATTTCTGAGGAATATAGAGTTTCTTTTCCCCCGTAAATGGCGAAAATATGTCATAATAAAGTTAATAGATAAAACTGTTGATCTGAGAAAGGATGTTCCCTCTTGGAATATGAAGTTGAAACGATTTATTATTTGGAAAATCCTGAGAAAGAAATTATTACATTTGCAACTGGTACCCAGCTGAAATATGAAGATACTATTAAAGATGTGTTTGGCGTCGCATGTTTAAAAGACCTTCCTATGATGATCAAATATAATAAAAGCTTTCAAGATAGCATTCGTAGTAGTCATGGGATTAGCGAAAAAGAGATTACTTTAGAAATGGTCTTTCGTGTGGCGTCTAAAACGGAATTGCTACAATTAAGACAAAAATTGCAAGCCAAAGCAACTGAAAGTGACAATGGTGAAAGTTCGAACGAAGAAGAAATCTCTGCTCCCTTTGATTCGATTATTAGATTACAAGAAGGAATATTTAAATGGGACAATCAGAAATGTGCCTATAACCTAGTATAAATCACGGAAACTTCCATAATGGAGGTTTTTCTTTTTGTGCCTCAGTTAAAGTACTATTTTAGGTTTTTCTTCCTTTCATTCAACACCTGTTAATACGAGTCTCTTGTACCCTTCCACACAAAGAAGCACCTACTACCTTATAAAGGTGCAGGTGCTTCTTTAGGTAACTCCCCAGACATACGAGGAACTTCCCGAGGAGTATAATTAATCGCATCTGAAGAAAAAATCATAGTAATCATAACTCCATTTCGAGCATGAGCCCGAATCAAAATAGGCTGATTATACTTATTTCTAAATGTAAAATCTGGCCCGTACCAACTAACCGTTGCATCCCTCCCTGGAGGAACATACGGTACACGCTTGCTATGGGAGTATCGTTGTTCAATTTTTAATCCAGAACCATAAGCGGCATTGTACAGGGTAGATGATACTTGGCAAATCCCTCCTCCAATCCCTTCCGATAATTCGCCTTTCACAATCACAGGTGCAGGAAGGTAGCCTTTTGCCTTAGTCCGATTACCAACAACCTGATTAAATGAAAAAATTTCCCCTGGAAAAACTACATGATTATTTATTGCTGACGACGCAAGTTCAATATTATTGGATCGTTCTTTGTTGCGTCTATTATAATATGTCGCATAATATCCAATCATGTCAGTCCTAATTTCCGAAATCAGTTCACTATCAACCCGCGGATAGACTGTTTTTGTAGGGATTTCTATGCTTGCTTGACCATTACTATAGAAATAATTATAAAATTGCTCAGTAAAACTCCTCCGATTTAGCATTACTCCTGGTTGTTCAGGGATTATCTTCCACTGGTCATTGATACTGGCATTAACCGGATTTCTCGATATTTGCCTATCCAATTTGTCCTCTAGTTCTGTTAATTTATTTTTATTAAATAATGGGTAGACCTGAATCGGAAACATAAACTCAGAGCGGTCGACTTCAGCCAGTGTTTCACCATTTCCATTGATAATTAAATGATTAGTTACTTGTGAACTTTGATTAAGTACTAATAGGGCAACAAACAGCATCATCTTCACTAACTTCACCTCACAGTTAGTATGGATATGATGATTTCTTTTATGTGAAAAAAATGATTCAACAAATCAAAGGATTTTTCATATTCCTCCCAAATACCTACTTGTTTACTTCCTCCCCTGTATCCATTCTTGATCTTCCACTCCAGAAATTCCGACCAAAAACACCTAAAACATCAAGTTAGCTATTTCTAAAATAATCGCAAATAACTGGCTGAGAGCTGATATTTCGCCGTGAGAGCTGATTTCAGCTATTTTACAAATACTATGACCCACTATGCTAACTAATTGAGTCAAATACACATGACTTTCCTGATTAACCTTGATAAAGAATCTGAACATGTTACGATAAAGTCGTGATTAAAAATAAGAACACTATACGAACGATTTGGGAGAGATTTCATGTTAAGTAAAAAAACAGTAGCATTTTTAGGTGCAGGCTCGATGGCGGAAGCAATGATTTCTGGGATTATTGACGCTAAAAAAATACCTTCAAATCAAATTATTGTTTCCAATCGCAGCAATGAAGCACGCTTAAAACAACTTGAAGAAAAATATGGAATTATCGGGGTAACTAAAGAAAATATTAACTATGATCCTATAGACATCATCATCCTCGCAATGAAACCAAAAGATGCCGAAGCCTCTTTAACATCCATAAAGGACTTACTTCAACCAAATCAACTAATTCTATCTGTTTTAGCAGGTGTTTCGACGCTGTTTATGGAGCAAAATTTACCTTTTGGCCAACAAGTGATTCGAGTGATGCCGAATACTTCTAGTATGATTGGCGAATCTGCTACAGCTATATCCGCTGGATTACACACAACAAATCAAAACATGCAAGTCGCCATTGATTTACTTCAAAGTATTGGAGAAGTGTTCGTTATCCCTGAAGATAATATGGACATATTCACAGGTATTGCCGGCAGTGGGCCAGCCTATTTTTATTATTTAATGGAACATATGGAGAAAACTGGGTTACAAGCAGGTTTAACCTCAGATGTTGCCCGCAAAATCATTGCTCAAACAATGGTTGGTGCAGCAAAAATGATCCAAATAAAAGGAGAAACACCAACCGTTCTTAGAGAAAATGTCACATCACCCAATGGAACGACAGCAGCGGGCTTGGCGGCCTTAGAGATGAACGGCGGAGGAAAAGCGATTGCTGCAGCCATTACGCATGCCACGAATCGTTCAAAAGAGATGCGCACCCAACTTGAAGGGTCCATCATCATAAAAGATGAAGCCAAGGCAGTTCTAAGTAAATAAACAAAAAATACAGGAGTGATCTGATGATTTCAACTACCAAGAAACAGCGGGTAGTCATAAAAATTGGCAGCAGTTCATTAACGAGTCGACAAGGGGAAATCAGTCGAAAAAAGCTTGAAAAGCTTGCCAATCAAATTGTGTTATTAAAGGATATGGGGCATGAAGTTATCCTCGTTTCATCTGGTGCAGTAGCTGCTGGATATCGAAAACTCGGATGCCTGGAACGCCCAAAAACCTTACCTGAAAAACAAGCTGCAGCCTCTATTGGGCAAGGTTTATTAATGGAATCTTATGCAGATCTTTTTTTCACGCATGGATACGTCGCTGGACAAATATTAATTACTAGAAGCGATTTTTTAGATGAAGAT
This sequence comes from uncultured Bacillus sp., assembly GCA_937894355.1. GTDB lineage: Bacteria > Bacillota > Bacilli > Bacillales > Cytobacillaceae > Bacillus_BU. The sequence continues at coordinate 9,026 of CALCRD010000389.1, read as the reverse complement.
CGCTATAGAAATGTTCGAAATACATTGAATGTTTTGTTAGAAAGAGGAATTATCCCCATCGTTAATGAGAACGACACGGTTACGGTGGACCATCTTAAATTCGGTGACAATGACACACTCTCCGCAAAGGTTGCTAGTCTGGTCGATGCCAATCATTTAATTATTTTATCTGATATAAACGGACTATACAGCGAAGACCCAACAAAAAACAGCCAGGCAAAACTGGTTGAGCATGTTCATGAAATTACTCCTGAAATCGAAGCTTCGGCCGGAGGCTCTGGGAGCGATGTAGGTACAGGTGGAATGACATCAAAAATCGAAGCGGTTAAAATTGCTATGGCCTCAGGAATTACCACATTTCTTGGGAACGCCAGTATTAAGAATATTGTGGTTAATGCCCTTTCAGGTGAAGCCAAAGGCACTTACTTTAAAGGAGAAAAACCATCAATAAGATTAAATCACAAACGAAAGTGGATTGCCTTTAATTCCGATCCAGAGGGGAAAATTTTTATAAAACAATCCGCAAAAAACAGTTTACTAGAAAGACAGCAAAGTCTTTTACCTAGTGGGGTTTATAAAACAACTGGACAATTTGAAAAAGATGCTGTTATTCGGATTTACGATAACGATGGTGATGAAATCGGGCTTGGTGTTGTTAATTGCTCCTCAGAAGAATTGCAGCAATTAATCCTACAAAATAATGCTTTTCAGGAATCCACCCCATTTGTCATCGATATCAATCAATTTGTTTGCCATTTAGATGTACCGATTACCTTGTAAATATCGAAAAAACCTAGAGTGACAAAAAAATAATAATGATTATAGCACAAGAAAATACTGCTAGGAAAACAGGGGTTGTTGATTTACAACCCTAATTTTCCGCTTTATTTTCGCAATATTCAAAATTTTACGACCCCTCTGCTAAATGTAAATCCGACGCCATTCACTTTCGGTGAAAGGACTTGAAAGGAGGTGACAATATGGAAGTCAGTATCACAACAGCAACTTGGTTATGGATGTTAATTCCAATGCCACTGTTAATTTTACTATCTATTATCACTTACTTTACGGAAAAGGAGAGGGCTAATAAACATGGACATTAACACACCTACATTAATTTCGATTATTGTATATTTAGTTGGAATGATGATTATTGGAATTATTGCTGCAAGAATGACCAAGGATTTAACCGATTATGTACTAGGTGGAAGACGACTAGGTGCAGGAGTTGCGGCATTGAGTGCTGGTTCATCCGATATGAGTGGATGGTTAATGCTCGGATTACCGGGAGCTGTATATGTAAGCGGATTAGGCTCTATTTGGCTGCCAATGGGACTAGCCCTCGGCGCCTATCTTAACTGGCAGTTTATCGCTAAACCCTTTCGAGTTTATACGGAAGTTGCTAACGATTCCATTACCGTCCCCGATTTCTTTGAAAATCGGTTTCGCGATAAATCAAAATCACTACGGGTAATTTCTGCGGTTGTCATTCTTGTATTTTTTACCTTCTATACATCTGCTAGTCTCGTTGGTGGAGCCATCCTTTTAGAGAATTCATTTGGAATGGATTATACGATTGCATTATGGGTTGGAGCAGCTGTCATACTGTCTTATACACTCTTTGGTGGATTCCTAGCGGCAAGCTGGACAGATTTCATACAAGGTATATTAATGTTATTGGCATTGATAATTATCCCTATTGTAGCTATCCAAGAGCTTGGTGGTTGGGGTGAAACTGTACAAAAAATTGGAACCATTGATACTTCCTATCTTAATGTTTATTCTGGAGCTACTGCAATTGGGGTTATTTCTTTATTGGCATGGGGACTAGGTTATTTTGGTCAACCCCATATTATCGTTCGGTTTATGGGAATAAAATCAACAAAAGAAATTCCTAAAGCACGGTTAATCGGTATGACCTGGATGATCCTTTCATTATTTGGCGCTATGTTTATTGGCTTTGCAGGGATTGCCCACTTTGCTGATTCACCTTTAGAAAACTCTGAAACTGTATTTATTGCATTTTCACAAGTATTATTTAATCCGTGGGTAGCTGGATTTTTACTCGCAGCCATTCTCTCAGCAATCATGAGTACCGTTGATTCACAATTACTCGTTTCATCTAGTGCATTAGCCCAAGACTTCTATAAATCTATTTTTAGAAGAAACGCTTCTCAAAAGGAAGAAATGATTGTTGGCAGAATTGCTGTTCTAATCATCGCCGTAATTGCGATATTATTAGGGTATAATCCTGATAGCAAGATATTAGAACTAGTAAGCTATGCTTGGGCTGGATTTGGTGCAGCATTTGGACCGGTTATCATTTTAAGTTTGTTTTGGAAAAGGATGACAAGAAATGGTGCACTTGGCGGCATCATTGTCGGAGCGCTTACGGTAATAATTTGGGCACAAGTTAGCGGTGGACTTTTCGATTTATATGAACTCGCTCCAGGCTTCTTATTTGGTTTTTTAGCCATTTTGATTGTAAGCCTTTTGGATAAAGCACCATCAACCGAAATTCAAGAAGAGTTTACAACCTACAAAACCATGGTTAAACAGGCTTAATTTTAAAAAGCGCCTACGCCTTAGTTAGACAAAAACAAACATCCCTTTTCATTTGAAAGGGATGTTTGTCTTTTATTTAATTTATACAAATTAGAAAAAGAAGGTTAATTCTCAACTAATTCAGGTACAATCTTTTTTCCATCATGAACCGTTTCTTTTGTGTCCTCTGCCTGTGTTGCCCGTTTGATGAAGAATGCAAGTATAAGTGCTAGAACAGTAATACAGGTAGCTACGAAGAAAGCAGTATTAATACCCTCTAACATTGCTTTCATGAAAATTTGCTGTTTCATTTCAGCAACAGCAGCGGCTGAGGGCTGACCTACCATATTTTTCATCGCATCGGCTGCTAATTCCTTGCCATATGAATCCTGACGATTAGACATAATCGTCACTAAAACCGCTGTTCCAATAGCACCCGACACCTGATTTAATGTATTGTTCATCGCTGTACCATGTGGATAGAATCTAGCAGGTAATTGATTCAGACCATTAGTGGATACAGGCATCATCACCATCGAAATTCCTACCATCCGAACAGAGTTTAACATCATTAAATAGTTGTAGGTAGTATCTAGAGTCAATTGGCTAAAATAATAAGTTGTAATCGTGGTAATAGTTAAGCCAATGATCGCTAGTATGCGTCCTCCAAACTTATCAAATAATTTACCAGTAATCGGTGACAAGACTGCCATCAGGATCGCCCCTGGCAACATCATTAATCCTGCATCCATTGGAGATATTCCACGGATTGTTTGCACATAAATTGGCACAAGGAGCATCCCAGAAAACATGGCCATATTAAGAACCATGGAAATGGATGACGACAAAGCAAACATTGGATATTTAAAGATACTAAAATTAAGCATTGGACGCTCTTGCTTTGTTTGGCGCAAAATAAACCATATTAAAGAAATGAGGCCAATCACAATTGTTACATAGACATGTGGGCTATCCCAACCTTTACTTCCGGCAGAACTAAATCCATATAACAAACCGCCGAAACCAACACTTGATAACAAAACAGAAAGGACATCAAGCCTGATATCAACTTTACCCTTCTTATCTTTAAGCAAAAAGAAGCCTATCAATAAAATAATAATAGAAATCGGTGTAATAAAATGGAACAGCATTCTCCAGTCATAATGTTCGATAATCCAACCTGATAAAGTAGGACCAATAGCTGGAGCTGACATTAATATTAAACCAAAAACCCCCATCGCTACTCCCCTTTTTTGCACAGGGAAACTCGTTAACATTACGTTCATTAATAACGGCATCAGGAGTGCTGAGGCTGAAGCTTGAAGCATCCTACCTGCTAATAAAACTGGAAATACATGTGCTACTCCAGAAATAAGCGTCCCGATTGTAAATAATGCCATCGCAGCCAAGAACAGGTGCCTAACAGAATATTTTTGAATTAAAAATGCTGTGGTTGGAATCAAAATCCCGTTCACTAACATAAATCCTGTTGTTAACCATTGCACCGTAGGCGCTTCTATTTTTAAGTCAGTCATTATTGACGGTAGAGCGATATTTAATAAGGTGTTATTTAAAAATGCAATAAAAGCTCCTATCATTAAAACAGATAGAAGTCCGTAAGGTGGACGCTCAGTCTCAGTATTTTTTATTGATTGTTCCATTCTATTCCTCCTAGACAGTAAGTTCACATATTTGAACTCATGTTTCATTAAGAAATATATCATATACCATCAGTTCAAAAATTGCAATTCAAATATATCCTGTTATAAACAGGTATTGTTTAATCATTTTGAATAATGTACTATTATTTTTGTACAGGCAGTCTAAAGGAAATAAAAGGTGATTATATGAATGCAAGGAAGCAACATGTTCTAAAAATGGCCCACCAGCTATTTATTGATAAAGGGTTCCAGGCCACCTCCATCCAAGATATCTTGGATTATAGTGGCATTTCAAAAGGAACATTTTATAATTATTTCTCATCTAAAAATGAGTTACTGATCGCTCTATTTAAGTCAATTTATCAAAAACTTGAACAAGACCGAAATGAACTACTTATTGGCCAAAATCCGGCAAATATAGAAATCTTCATTAAACAAATTGAATTACAAATGAAAACTAACAAAGCAAATAAACTCGTTTCTCTGTTTGAAGAAATAAATTTCTCCAATGACTTGGAACTTAAACAGTTAATAAAATTAGGAAACCTGCGAATGATTCGCTGGTTGTACCGACGTTTCATGGACATTTTCGGTGAAAGCAAAAAGCCCTACTTGTTAGATTGCGCAATTATGTTCATGGGGATTTTACAGTATAATCTAAAGTATTTTGCTATGGCTAATGAAGCAAATTCAAACGCTGCTAGCATCTATACTGTAGTCCGTTACAGTGTTGAACGTGTTGTAAAGATGGTTGATGAAGTATCCGCAAATAAAGAGCAATTAATTCAACCTGAACTATTGGAAAATTGGTTGCCCGATTGTCAAAAAATTGAACCGGCCTTCCAAGAGGATCTTTATCATGTAATTTTATCCTTAAAAAAAGAGGTAAACAAGAAACAAGAACAAACAGAATACATTGAGCTCTTGGATTTCATCCAAGAGGAATTATTGCATACAAAGAAGCCGCGAAAGTTTCTGATTGAAAGCACACTTCTATCATTAAATTCGCAGCAAATTTTTGATAAAAAGCACCTGCAAAAACTGGAACAGCTAGTAGCGGATTATTTTTCTCAAAAACAGGAGTAAAATGAAATTTTCTAACACTACAAAATTGTCTTTTCCTAGCTTGACAATATAATAAAATGTCGAAAATGTCAGAAAATTGAATCCCGGATATGGTATAATCCTACTATTAAGGGGGAGGTAAATGTATGGATAATTATCAAATTAAACAGCACGCTCGCATTTCATTGAAGGGAAATTGGGGATTAGGGGTTGCCCTTTACTTATTAGTTTTCATACTGACTATAGGCTTAACGTTTGCAGTCATGGTCACATTGAGTGGTGGTATTGAAAACTTTAGGGCCCAAGAAGATCCACCTTTGTTTGTCGTTTTCGGTGCCATTATTGTCTCTTTAGCACTTATTCCATTAAATATTTCAGTTTATTGGTTTTTTCTATCACTCATTAGATTTGAAGGCCCAAAAATCTCTGATGTGTTTGCCATTTTCAAGGATGGGAATGCCTATTTCAAATTAATTCTGGTGTATATCATCTCTCAAATTTTCATTATGTTATGGTCTTTCTTATTCCTTATCCCTGGTATTATCAAATCGCTTTCATACTCTCAAAGCTACTACCTGCTGAAGGATCATCCAGAATATACTGCCTTAGAAGCAATAACAGAAAGTAAAAAACGGATGAAGGGGTATAAAGGAAAATACTTCCTCTTAAACTTAAGCTTTATTGGTTGGGGAATTTTATCTATGTTAACATTCGGCATTGGCTTTATATGGCTTACTCCTTATATATATGCATCGCAAGCTACGTTCTACAACGAATTCATTTATATACAGGACGAAAATATCGATAAAGAAACACTATAGTAAATATCGCATAGCAACAAAATAGTCCATCGCCTTAAATATCGGCGATGGACTATTTTGTTGCTCATGTTATCCAGTTACAATTAAACGGCTGTAATTTATTTTAAAATTTTGAAGTGTCCAATAATTGGAAGTGGTTTCTGTTCACCCTTGTTTGCATTCAACATACCGATAATCATTAAAGCAAATAATGCAAATCCCCAAACAGTATAGAGTAATGAAATTAGTGCCCATAATCTCCAAGCAATTGTAGTTAAAATCGATAAGATAATCTGCCCCACAATCCCGGTAATCAAAAGAACTAGACCTTGATTTGCATGAAAACGGCCAATTTTTGAATTAGGTACAGAGACTAATGGTAAGAAAAACAGAATTCCTAAATAGGCGAGCATAAAAACTACTTTATTCTCTTGAGCTTCATTATTGGTAGGTGTGGCTTGTACTGATCCTTTAACTTCATCCGGTTGTCCGGAAACCATTGGTGAACCACATTCGTCACAAAACTTAACATTATCCGCAACTTCTTTTCCACATTTGTTACAAATCATAACTCGCACCCCTTTTATTTATCGTTAAAGCATTTCAGTAGATTTCCACCCCTTTTTATTCAGTAGCTTTTGTAAAAACTACCGTACAAGACTCTGTTGAGGCTGTAAAATAGATTACATCCCCTTCGCTGTTTTTAGCATTGTAAATATACGATTCAGAAGCTTCCATTTCAGAGGGTTCTTCTGTATAGCCGGCAGCTTTTATCTCTTCTGTGTACTCTTTTGGATTATCTAGTTTTTCAAAAGAATAGGATACTTCATTGTCAGATGAAGAGGTAAAGGAAATAATTTTAACACCAGGATCAGGAAGTCCCCCTATTTTAGAGCTATCCCATTTAGCATTTTCGCCTTCCATAATAAATCCACCAGAAGCCATCTCTTCTTCTGTAGGCTTTTCACCTTTTATGGCTGAAATCATTCCCGAGTTAGAATCTTTAGAATAAGTGAAGTTTACGATTATGCCGTCCTCGTTTGTTCCGGTATAGCTAAACTCATCCATACTAATAAAATTGTACTTAAAGCCGGCCTTCTTAATTTTTTTAATATAGGTCTCAATATCCTTATTCTTCATTTCAGAAAAATAATAACTAGTACCCTCAGTAGTAGACATGAAGCTATCAAGCTTTGCTTTTGGGGCATCTAATCCATACATTTTTGTTTTATCCCACTTAGCTTCACCGATCTTTAATTTCTCACCATCTTCCCCCTTAATTTCGACATTACCATCTTTATCCACGTCAACAGCACCATCAGTAGCCTTTTTTATGACTCCTTCCGGCGAACATGCTACTAAAGTAAATCCCATAACCAATATGGCCATACTGTAAAAAAATATTTTTAATAATTTCATAAGGTTCCCCTCCCTTAAATATTCTATTCATATGTTTCTCGTATTATATGTTCCTACCTAAATATTAATACTTTGAGCACTATATTTTTTGCCAAAAACCGACATGTTTTTATCTATAAGTGCTCATTTTTCGAAAAAAAGTGTCGAATCAAGTAGTTAACTTTTTATTTCAGGTTTTCGCCAAAAAAAAACCTGCCAAAATAGAGCTGTCGGCAGGTGGTTCCAATCTATTAATTAACTTAATAATTTTTTATATTCCGAGGCGTTTTTACCGGAAACGCGCTTAAAAACGGTTGAAAAGTGGCTTAGACTTACAAAGCCACACCTTCTCGCAGTTTCTTCAATAGAACAGTCCTCCGTCTTCAGCATTTCCATTGCTTTTTGAATTCTAATTTCAACCAAATATTGATGTGGAGTTTTGCCAATGTATTTTTTAAACATTCTCTCAAAATGCGCTTGGCTGACAAAAATTTCCTTGGATATTTCAGCTAAGGTAATGTTTCTATTAAAGTTATTTTCCATATAATCAATTGCTTTAAGTAAATATTTTTGTTCACTGCCTCCATTCTTCAAATCCCTTTGCGGACTTGAAAGAATATCACGTTGTAATTGAACGACTAACTGGGTTGCAATACCATTTACCATCGTAGGACATTCAGCACCGTGATTATCAATCTCAAGCTTAAAATTTCTAATTAAGTCAAGGAGTTGACAGCTATAAACGGCCCCTACCCTGTTCATTTCAATCTTCTTATTACCTGTTACTTCAAGAGCGATTTTTTCAAAAAAATCCTTATTGATTGAAATAGCCATATAATCTGGCTTAACCTCACTTTCAAACGGGACTACAGTAAGCTCCATTCCCGGCTCAAAAGCTAAAATTCTTCGTTTTTGTAACTGAATTTCAGTATTTCCTTGTCTTAATAAAGGTGGTTCCGTAAATAAAATAATAAAGTGATAATGGTCTAAATGTATTGTTTTATCAAATACAAATTCCTTTGGCTCAAAAATAGAAACATTTTCACTAATGAATTTTTCGGTTGTATTACGAATTTCGTCAGGAACTGCCTCTAGAATGGAGTTTAAATAGGAATGCATGCAATTCTCCACCTTTAGTTTCATTTCTTGTGAACATTAACAGATGAATTGGAACTAATGATGTAAGTTCATATCACTACCGTTCTCTTCATATATTATTATAACATTTTTCTGAAATTTAAGTTATTTAGAGAAAAGCATACTAGAGAATAAGAAAGGAGTCAATCCGGTTGATTAACTCCTTTCTTATTCTCTAAGTCCTATTTATAATTTCTGAGTCTTCATTTTGGGAAGTATTTACAATTTCTTGCAACAATTTTTGGCTTTTGATTAGCATATAATCTCGTTCTCTTCTGACATAATTATATACACCACTGGCATCTAGCATTCTTGCTTTCATATTATTTGATAGGTGGAGTGCTAAGGTAGCTTTAATCCGTTTCTGTGAATAACCCCTCCTTATCTACCTTACGATCTAATTGAAGAAGGGGCTTCCTGT
>CALCRD010000388.1 GCA_937894355.1 uncultured Bacillus sp. | reverse complement strand
CAAAGAGATTGTCACATTACGGGTTTATGGTGAATTGTCCTTTAAAGAGATTGGTATATTAATTGAAAAAAGTGAGAACTATGCAAGAATCAACTTTCATCGAGCAAAACTAAAGCTCCAAAAAGAAATGGAGGGATATCATGGATAAATATGTGCGTTCAATCATAGAGGATTTGCTGCCACTTTATAATGAAGACCTCCTTAGTGAAAAGACAACAGAATGGTTTGATGCTCAGGTGGCTAAAGACCCGGAATTGCAAAAGATAGTTGAGCAAACAAACAGGCCTCTAGAAAAAATAGAGATTAAATCCACAGTAGAACCTGATAAGATGTTTAAAAATATCAAACGCAAACTTTCAATTTATCAGCTTATATTTATGGCAATCTCGTTTTATTTAGCTATTAATACCTCGTTATTAAATGATAGCTTTGGGTTTATTTTTTGGTATACCGTCTTAGGCACAGTTACTTATTTATTTTATAAGGATATGAAAATTGTCTTTTACATTTCTATGCTACCAATTTTCATTTGGTCAATCGGAGGAAATATCGCGGAATATCGTGCTGGACATATTGACACTAGTGTTTCTACGATGACGTATGTCTTTCAGTCGCTAACAATATCTTTCTTTACAGGACTTATCCATTATCTGTTTGCGCTAATCGGAAGTTTGATTGGACTCTTACTAATAAAAATTAAGGGAAGAGGATGAATGATGAAAAAATGGAAACTAGGATTAATCGTATTGCTTGTCGTACTTATTGGCTTCGTATTATCAATTTATAATGAATTTAACGGCAATCCTGTTAGCAAATTTTACGCAACAAAGGTGTTAGAAAACCATTTAGATGACACCTATCCGAATAGGGAATTTCGTATCGATCGAGCGTATTATGATTTCAAGTTTAATGGATATGGTTTTAATGTAATTGAAATTGGCACGACATCTCCACAGGGAAATGGCCCAAAGGAATATGAGTTTAACATAAGGGGATTTCTAAAGCCCGAAGTAATGATTGATGGAATATATATAGAAAATTTAGATCAGGATTTGATGAAAAAATTAGCAGATGAAGCAGGAGAAGAGATTTACACTCTATTATCGAAAACAGTGAAATCTGTTCGTGCGGTCGATGTAATGATTGAATTCCAAAAAGGTAAATTCCCATCAGATACTAATTGGGACAAGAAACTGAAGTTTGAAAAACCGCTGGGGATGCATATTGTTTTGGATGCCACTAAGAGTACCAAAGAAACGGTTCTCCAGGAAGTGAAAAAAATCCAGTCTATTTTAAATAAGCAAGGATATGACTATGAGTCTGTTAATATTAATGCCAATATCATTAGCGATGATGACGGGTATATGAAAGATAAATCGGAATACTATGGATATCTTAAATTTGCCACCTCTTTTTCTAAAACAACAAAGCTAAAACTAAACGACCTTAAAGAGTTTAATCAGTAAAAGAGGGATGGAAAATTAAGAGAACTGGGAGTATGATGAAATCGGAATCCAATCGAGTTGGGTTTGAATTCAAAATTAAGAAAAAATGATTGAATTAGAGACACTACGGAAAGAGAGGGGAAACAATGGATTTCCTTGTTGAGATAGGTCAAACGATTTTAATAGGTATTCCTATTTTTTTAGCGTTTCGAATCACATTAATCATTTTTCATAAAAAACTACCATGGCTAGAAAATTTACACAAAAATTTGAAGAATTCCAAGAAAGAAAAAGTAATTACCTTTACTGTCATTATAGTAGGTGGATTACTGAGCTATTATTTATCAGAGCTTTTTTCATTTACTAATGTAGAAATAGGCGTGGTATTAGGACTATTTTTAGGAATTGCTAATATATTTGACCCTAAGATGTTAAAGTAAGGGGAGTTTTAGCAGGTAATATGTTCACTGGTATTACTTAAAAAGTCACAAACCAATTAAATAAACGATGATGCGATGCTTTTCTGAGCCTGAGTTTCTGTTGGATTTTTCCATTATAATGTACAATGATAATAACATCTTGAATGTTAATAGAAATGAGGTGAAATGAATCATCATGTTTGAAGTGATCAATCAAAAGAAGGTAAAATTAGATGCTTTGCGTCCATTACCAATCTATACGCTTAAAAGCTTACGGGAAAAGTTATTTCTTGAATGGACATACAATACTAATGCAATCGAAGGAAATACATTAACGATTAACGAGACCAAAGTTGTTTTGGAAGGAATAACAGTTGGTGGGAAAACGTTAAGGGAGCACCTGGAGGTCATCAACCATCGAGATGCCATTGAATATGTAGAGGAGATTGTTCAAAAGAAAGAACCCTTTTCCGAATGGCAAATTAAAAACTTACATCGGTTAGTGTTAAAAGGAATTGATGATGAAAATGCAGGTGTGTATCGTAACCAACAAGTATTTATTGCTGGTGCTCAGCACACACCTCCGGCAAATTACCTAATTAAAGAGAAAATGGAACAGCTTATGAATTGGTATCATCATGAAGGGGTTCATCTTCACCCTGTAGAGCGTGGGGCAATGCTACATGCGATTTTTGTTGGCATTCATCCATTTATCGACGGAAATGGGCGAACATCAAGACTTCTACTAAATTTAGAATTAATGAAAGATGGTTTCCCACCAGTTATTATTAAAGTTGAGAATCGTTTAGAATATTATGAAGCACTTGATAAAGCACATACCACAGAGGATTATAGTGAGTTTGTTTTGCTAGTAAAAAAAGAAGTTGAAGATTCTCTGGATTTATATTTAAGTGCAATCGGTTAGGCCAAGCATCTCATAATGAGGTGCTTTTTATCTTTGAAATCTTGAGTTCGATACATAGAAATTCCCATCAAAGCTGGCTTAGTTGGTGGAGTATTCATACCAGTAATGATTGTTTTAATCCTAACTATTCCTTTATAATAGGTTTTGAGGTGAGGAAATGGCACGGGAACGGAAGTTTTCAACCGAGGATTTATTTCAGTCGGCAAAAGAAATTCTTCTTCAGCATGGTTATGAAGGGTTTACTTTTAGTCTTCTTGCCGAACGGATGAATGTATCTAGAAGTGCGCTATATAAGTACTATGAAAACAAAGAAGAGTTAATTACAGACTATATGATTTTTGAAATGAATCAATTTTTATTGGATTTGGAAAGTCTCGATCACTTAGAAGGATTTGAATCTCAATTTGATCGACTTTTGGAAATTATTTTTAAGCATAGTAAAATTCACCAAATTTTGGGCATGGCTCATCGAATTTCCTCCAGCATAAATGATAAAGTCAAAAGTAATAAACAATTGTTAGACAAGCAACATGTTGAAATGTATAATCGTTTTCAAAATTTCATAAAATTGGGGAGAGATGAACATAGGCTTAAACCACATATAGCAGATGGTCTCGTTTTGGGCTTTATATTTCAATCGATAAATATCCCTAATCATTTTGCAATCTCACAAACCGAATGGATTAGGTCAATAAAAGAAATACTAAGTCAAGGAATGTTCAGAAACAAGTAATTGACACAGCGATTATTATTAAAGATAATGATAGTGACACTAGTGTCATTTATTTTTTATCAAAGTGACAGTTGTGTCACTTACTGAATTCGTAGGAAGGTCAAGCTAGAATAACCAAAAAAATCTTTAGCAGGAGGAGAAAAATGAATTCATTCTTACAATCCATAACCGACCGTGTTACATCAAAAAGAGGAATGTGGATGACGCTTGGAATTTGGCTAGTGGTGACAGTCTTGTTAGCGATGCTTGCGCCAGGTGCTAAGGAGTACGAGTCAACTAGTATCCAATCGATTCCAGAAGACGCTCAATCGGTCATTGCTCAAAATAAAGTGGATGAGTATTTTAAGAATAATGAGGGATTGCCAGCGATATTAGTTTTTCAATCCGACGAGGGAAAAGTGGAATTAACGGATTTAGAAGCTTTTTTTAAAGAAATTGACAAGGTGGAAGGAATAAAAGAGATAGTTCCACTAACAAAGATGCCACCTCAAGCAACGGCAAATTTCATTTCCAAAGATAAAACAACAGTTATTCTTCCGCTAACGTTTGAGCCATCTGTAGAAACAAAGGAATTGAGAACAGCACAAGAGAAGATTTCAGAGATAGTTGAAGACACAACAGATTTAACCTTATATATTACTGGTCCAGCTGGAATAGCTGTGGACTCGCTTAATCTCTTTTCGCGGGCCGATGTCGTTCTTTTATTATCAACCGTAGGTTTAGTCTTAGTTTTGCTAATTGTCATTTACCGCTCGCCATTATTGGCTCTAATTCCGCTATTATCCGTAGCATTTGTATACGAAGTGGTAAATCAGATTCTTGGTTTAATGGGTAAAGCTGGAATGCTAATTAGTAATCAAACACTGTCGATTATGACCATTCTTTTATTTGCCGCGGTAATTGACTATTCTCTATTTGTCTTCTCTAGATTTCGAGAAGAATTGAAAAAACATGAAAATAAATATGAAGCGATGAAATATGCCATGAGAGAAACTGGAATGCCTGTTTTCTTCTCAGGAGGAACCGTTTTAGCAGCCATGCTAGTCCTTTTCTTTGCCGAGTTTGGCGACTATCGAAACTTTGCACCAATATTTGGAACGACTATGGCCGTTATCATGATTGCATCAATTACGCTTGTACCAGCATTATTTACCCTTTTCGGAAGAAGGTCCTTCTGGCCGAAAATCCCTAAAGTAGGCGATGAAACGGTAAAATCTAATTCTGCTTGGAGCAAAATTGGTCGTTTTGTTGCTAATAAACCGGTCGTTTCAACAGTGATTATCAGTATAATCCTACTAGCTTCAGCTAGTAATATGTTGAACTTGAAATATGAGTTCGATACAATGAAGTCGTTTCCGAAAGATATGTCTTCTCGTGTAGGTTATGAACTTTTGGAAGAAAAGTTTGAAAAAGGTGACCTTGCTCAGACAACCGTATTGTACGAGGCAAAAAAATCAATCACAGCTAAACAACAAGAAGAGTTGTTAGATACACTTGTAGATCAGCCGTTAGTTAGTAAAGTGCGGCCGAATGGTATGACAGCGGATAAAAAGGTCATCCAATATAGTCTCACTTTTAAGGAAAGTCCTTATGATGTAAAAACAATGGATGCATTAGAGGAAATGGTTAACGGTTCAGATGAAATATTGAAAGATAGTAATCTTAAAGGAGAGCTTTATTTCGCTGGTGAAACTGCGAAAAAAGTTGATGATCGTGCAACTAATGACCGGGATTTAGTGGTAATTGTTTTGCTTGAATCGCTCCTGATATTTGTCTTGTTAATTGTCATGACTAAATCGATAAAGATGCCAATTTATATGATGGGAACCATTTTAGTTTCCTTCCTAGCAGCTGTGGGCTTAGGAACCTTCTTAAGCAATTTATTCTTTGATATTGATACAATTAGTAATCGGGTGCCGCTGTATTCGTTTGTATTCTTGGTCGCACTTGGTGTAGATTATAATATTATTTTAGTCTCCAGATTTATGGAAGAAAGAAAGAAACACACTGTGAAAGAGGCAGTGGAAATTGCCGTAGCAAATACCGGCGGTGTTATCTCATCTGCGGGGATTATTTTAGGAGCAACTTTTGCCGTGTTAATGACGCAGCCAGTTCAATTATTATTCGTATTTGGATTTATTGTAGCAGTGGGCATATTGTTAGATACCTTCCTGATTCGCGGAATTCTGTTACCGTCTTTAATCGTGTTATTGGAGAGAGATAAACCTTCTAAGAAAATTAAAGCTAAATCTTAAGTCTTGTTAGTGTTAAATCGCAGATTATCCAGCGGTAAATTCACTCACTGAGGGAAGTTTCACTTACTAGAAGCCAAAAAGTCGAACATTAATCATGTTCGACTTTTTGGTTTTTATCGCAGATTAACGAACAGGAAAACCCAACTTCGAAGTAGTAACAGTGGGGGAATGAGACCCACCCCACATTAATGATTATTTAGAAAACCTATTTCCTACTCTTGAAAAATCCTACGATCGAATCAATCGTACAGCCAATAACAAAGATGATGGCAACAACTCCTGTAAACCTTAACCATTCGGAAAACGAAATAGACAAATCGGTTGTATCAGCAATTTGCGAAATAAAACCTTTATTAAAGAGAGATTTATCAACGGCCATTATCGAAAAAAGGACGCTAATTCCCACGTTATATCCAGCATTAGCAACGGCAATCGTCATAGTCCAACGTCTTTTTATGAATTTAGAAAAGTGAACACAGAGCTGAACTAAAGCAAGAAGGACAATTGCTGGAATGTAATCATGAAGTCGGTCAAGTACAAATAATGGCTCCATGTGGGTGAGATTGCCATCTTTAAAAGAAAAGGAGCCAATGAGTTCAGGTTTAAAATAAATGAGTGCAGTGAAGAAAACAGAGAAAAATATCGCAAATAGCATATCAACTCGAGTTATTTTACTTTTATTTGAAATCGGCGGTTTTGCCGACAATTCTTCAACAGACCAAGGTTTGGTTAACTTCGGAAAAACTTCTTTGCTGATTCCTTTTCTTTCAATAATCACAAACACCAAGGTAACCCACAGGAATGCCTGTGCTGCACCATCAATTGCCGATTCGAGCATATTGGCAAAGGTTTCAATTAAGTAATCGAACATTCCGTTTGCCAAGGGGAGTTCAATAATACCTTCTATCAAGGTAATCATGGCGGCGATCATTGGCACGATCATCATTACAATTTTTAGAACATATAAATAGCGATCGTAAACCTCAGGACCGATGATATATCTTGGTCCATGGCGATATTCATTCGCAAGAATCTTAGGATTACCCAGTTGCTCTAAAACGGTTCGAATATCGTTCTCTGATGAATTTTCGGGTAATAAACTATCTATTCGTGCACGTAATTTCTTTTGCACCTCATTACGATGGGGTTCCGGAATGCGAGCTATAACCACAGAAACATAGCGATCAATTAATTTCATAATAATTTCTCCTCCATTATTCATCCTAAAAGTTGAATGAAGTATTGCCTAATTGTGCAAATCAAAGGAGTGAGTATATAACTTAGTTTGCCAACCTTCATGCGGTTAAATTTTCATAGACAAGGTATGAATAATCACTGAAATTCTAATTTATAAATCATCTCCATTATACCACCAGACTATGGAAAATTGGCTCAATCAACAAAAGAAAAGATGAGTCGAAAACATTTAAAATGTAATAAACTCATCCTTTATTACCATTCTTTTGGTTCGTAATTTAGGTCGCTAAATAACCTGTTTTTTTCCTTCTTAGTTAAGTCGCGCCATTGCCCGATTGGTAGATTGCCAAGATGGATATTCATGATTCGTGTCCGTTGCAAACGATAAACTTCATAGCCTAGCGCTTCACACATGCGCCGAATTTGGCGATTTAATCCTTGGGTTAACGTGATTTGGAATACATATTTGGACATCTCGATTACTTCACAAGGAAGTGTTTTGGTATTTAAAATTTTTACTCCTGTAGACATCTGCTTCAAGAAATCAGGAGTGATTGGCTTGTCCACAGTAACGATATATTCTTTCTCGTGTTTGTTTTCGGCCCGAAGAATTTCGTTTACAATATCGCCATCGTTTGTTAGCAGGATTAAACCGTCGGAATCTTTATCGAGACGTCCAATATTATAAATCCTTAATGGATGGTTGACTAAATCAACGATATTTCCTTTTACATTTTTTTCAGTTGTACTAGTAATGCCAACTGGTTTATTCAAGGCAATATAGACGTAATTTCTAGCCATCCGGATGGGATCCCCACTGACTCGAACATCATCTCCAGGCTCCACTTGGCATCCGATTTTTGCAACCTTGCCATTTATTGTTACTCTTCCATCAGCAATCAATTTATCTGCACCGCGTCTAGAGGCTTTACCAGACTCGCTAATATATTTATTTAATCGCATATTTTAACCACACCCTAAAATGATAATTGTTTTAATAAGAATACCACATCTGGCTCAATTTCAAACACATTTCCGATATACTAGTTATAATAGAAGCCTGAATTCTGTTTTT
>CALCRD010000387.1 GCA_937894355.1 uncultured Bacillus sp. | reverse complement strand
TCTCTACTTTTTCCTATGATTAGGTACCCAATAACACCTATAGGGTACCTATTTCCCTACTTTCTCTCAAGAATAGGTACCCAATAACATCTATAGGGTACCTATTTCTCTACTTCCCCGCGAGAATAGGTACCCAATAACACCTATAGGGTACCTATTTCCCTACTTCCCCACAAGAATAGGTACCCAATAACACCTATAGGGTACCTATTTTTCTACTTTCCCACAAGATTAGGTACCCAATAACACCTATAGGGTACCTATTTCTCTACTTTCCCGCAAGAATAGGTACCCAATAACATCTATAGGGTACCTATTTCTCTACTTTCCCGCAAGAATAGGTACCCAATAACACCTATAGGGTACCTATTTCTCTACTTTCTCGCAAGATTAGCTACCCAATAACACCTATAGGGCACCTGTTTCTCTACTTTCTCTCAAGATTAGGTACCCAATAACATCTATAGGGTACCTATTTCTCTACTTCCCCGCGAGATTAGCTACCCAATAACACCTATAGGGTACCTATTTCCCTACTTCCCCGCAAGATTAGGTACCCAATAACACCTATAGGGCACCTATTTCTCTACTTTCTCTCAAGATTAGGTACCCAATAACACCTATAGGGCACCTGTTTCTCTACTTTCCCGCATTATTATTAGCCCTTGACCAAGCCGCTTCCGCTTTTCGATTGTCTAGCGCCAGCGGCTAGGGGCTCGAGTCATAAGCCAATCCGTCCAAAAGGTCAAAGCCCGACCTTTAGGCCATCTCGTCTTATGCTAGTCGCCCCTGACCAAGCCGCTTCCGCTTTTCGTTTTTGCATTTGTGTTTCGCGCATTTGCGAAATATTTGCCGTTTTGCGAGTTTATTGGCTACTGAGCGCTCACTAGAACTGGAATAACAAGTTGGCACGGAACTTGCAACTAGTAAACTATCGAAAGGAGGAATGACAATGTTGAATTTTTCATTTACCGAAGAACAAGAGTATTTTCGAAAGATGCTTAAGGATTTTGCCAAAGAGGAGCTGCTTCCAAATTATACGAAGTGGGATCGAGAGGGAATTACTCCTCGACACTTATGGAAAAAGTTAGGGGACATAGGCGTAAATGGCCTACGAATTCCCGCCCAGTATGGTGGCAGTGGTGCAGATTGTGTGACAACAGGGATTGCTGCAGAAGAAATTGGTCGAGGAGATTTTAATCTTACTTATGCGGTCATGCTTAATGCTTTGATTGGCGAAATTATTACCAATCATGCTAGCGAGGAACTAAAGAAGGAGTGGCTTCCTAAAATTGCTAGGGGTGAAAAAATCGTCGGAATCGCCATTACTGAGCCAGCTGCCGGGACAGATGCAGGTGGAATCAAAACGACTGCAGTACATAAAGAAAATGTGTATGTGCTTAATGGAGAAAAATCCGGAATTAGTGTAGCAACCGTAGGCGATGCCTTTATTATTTTTGCAAAAACAAATCCTGAACTAGGAAATCGTGGCATCAGTGCTTTCATTGTACCATCCGACCTTCCTGGGGTTGAATGTAAGGGTTATGAAGATATGGGAAATATTCCAATAGGTCGAGGTTCGATTTACTTAAATGATGTTGAGGTACCTGAGGAGTACTTAATCGGGCTAGAAAATAAAGGCTTTGCCCAAGTGATGAATGGCTTTGACCTAAGCCGCTTGTTAATTGGCTTGCAATGTGTCGGGGCTGCCTCGCAAAGTCTTGATGAAACGATTGAGCATGTAAAAATGCGCCAATCCTTTGGCAAACCGTTAGCTACTTATCAAGGTGTTTCCTTCCCTATTGTGACTCACCATACCCAATTAGAGATGATAAAATGGCAGGCTTATCGAGGACTTTGGCTTCGGGATCAAGGGCTGAAGCATTCAAAGGAATCAGCGTCAGTGAAATGGTTAGGTCCAAAATATAGCTCAGAGGCAATTCACGAATGTCTATTATTGAACGGACACTATGCTTATACGAAGGAAATGCCGCATGAGCAAAGATTGCGTGATGTCATTGGCTTAGAAATCGGTGATGGAACCGCCCAAGCCAATATCATGGTCATCGCCAAGGACATAATCGGGAAAGAATATCGCTCGTATCAAGTGAGCCAACCGGTGTAACAAAAAAACCCAGAAACCCAGAAACCCAGAAACCCAGAAACCCAGAAACCCAAATCTCACGACTATCCAAATTGGAGGTAAGCATAATGGAACTAACAGATGTTATTTATGAAAAAACGAATGGGATTGCCAAGATAACGATTAACCGTCCGCAAGTTTATAATGCGTTTCGGGCTCAGACAATTAATCAACTAATTTGGTCTTTCCGTGATGCTTGGGATGATAACAGAATTGGCGTCGTTATTTTAACAGGTGCTGGTGAAAAAGCATTCTGTACTGGCGGCGACCAAAAGGAGAAAGGCGATGAAGGTGGTTACGATTATAACGGAGGATTAGGTGGCGGTATCGGACTTGAAATAGAAACACTCCATCAAACGATCCGTAATATTCCCAAACCAGTAATTGCCGCGGTCAATGGTTACGCAATCGGTGGCGGACATGTCCTCCATGTCCTTTGTGACTTAACCATCGCAGCAGAAACAGCGAAATTTGGTCAAAGTGGACCCAAAGTAGGTAGCTATGATGCTGGTTTCGGCTCAGCCTATTTGGCAAGATTGGTCGGAGAAAAGAAAGCACGCGAAATTTGGTATTTGTGTGAGCAATATTCGGCTCAGGAAGCCAAGGAAATGGGCCTTGTAAACAAAATTGTACCAGCGGACTACCTCCAGCAAGCAGCTGAAGAATGGGCAGAAAAAATCTTAGAAAAGAGCCCGACAGCACTTAAATTCCTCAAATATTCCTTCAATGCTGATAGCGCAAGCATTCAAGGGATTTCCCAGTTGGCTATGGGTAGCTTAGCCATGTTTTACAACACTGATGAATCGGCAGAAGGGATGAATGCTTTTTTAGAAAAAAGACCGGTCAATTTTAATAAATTTAGAAAATAAAATTTTAGGAGGAGGGTAATAAGTGAAATTGGAAACGATTTTGAGTCAAGAATATGTGGAACGCTACCAGTCAATTTGGCCAAATCGAACGATTCTAGATTATTTAAATGAAGCGATTGAAATGAATCCCGACAAGATAGCGATCATCGATAAAAAGAGTCGCTATACCTATCGGCAATTAGGACAATTAGTTGATCGGGTGGCTTTAGGTTTGTTGGACTTAGGCCTTGGAAAAGGGGATGTTATTTCCTTTCAACTGCCTAACTGGAATGAGTTTATTATTCTCCACTACGCGGTTACTAGAATTGGAGCAATTTCCAATCCATTAATTCCAATTTATCGGGATCGCGAAATTGGCTATATGGTCGGAATGGCTGAAGCAAAAATGATTGTTGTTCCTGACCAATTCAGAGGCTTTGACTATCCTGAGATGATTGACCGACTTAAGGGTCAATGGCCATCCCTTGAGCATATATTTGTGGTTGGAGATAAGGTGCCGAATCATATGAAGCCATTCGCTGCTTTGCTTGAGGAGCCATGGGAAGAACGTCGAGACGTAGCCGTGTTGGATGAAATCACGCATGATCCGAACGAGGTAACCGAAATTATTTTCACCTCCGGAACCACTGGAAATCCAAAGGGAGTAATGCATACCCATAATACACTGTGTATCTCCACGAATTATTGGATTGAGCGATTACGGTTAACCTCCGATGATACCATGTTCATGGCCTCGACTTTTGCCCATCAAACCGGCTTTGGTTATGGGGTTCGCTTACCGACACATTATGCGGGAACGGGTGTTTATCAGGACATTTGGAATCCTCATGAATTTATTGAATTAGTTGAAAAGGAAGGAATTACTTTTACAGCTGGGGCAACTCCATTTCTGCAGGACACTGTCCAATTGGAAGGAATTGAGGATCGGGATTTAAACACGTTGCGAGCATTTGTGGCCTTAGGGGCACCAATCCCCAGATCACTTGTTAGGGAAGCGTCGCAAAAAGTACCGTTCACGATTTTATCAGGATGGGGGCAAACGGAAAATGGCTTAGTAACTTTGACCAAGCTTGAGGATTCTGAAGATAAATTAACCAATACAGATGGCGTTCCGTTTCCTGGAATGGAATTGAAGGTAGTCGACTTTCTTGGAGAGCCATGTGCACCAAATCAAGAAGGCAATCTCCTCTGCAAAGGGCCGTCCCAGTTTGTTGGTTACTTGAAAAATCTTGAACAAACATTTGCTGAACACAAGGATGGGTGGTTTTTAACAGGTGACCGTGCGGTAATGGACGAGGATGGCTACATCCGAATTTCTGGTCGAAATAAAGATATTATCATCCGTGGTGGTGAGAACATCCCGGTTGCTTATGTTGAAAATGTTTTGTATGAACATCCGGATGTTTCAGTTGTTCAAATCATCGCCATGCCAGACCCGAGACTTCAGGAAAAAGCGTGCGCCTTTATTAGCATGAAACAGGGGATGACGCCATTGACCCTACCTACTATGCAACAATTTCTTTTGAAAAAAGGCGTAGCCAAGCAATATTGGCCTGAGCATCTAGAAATTTTAGCAGACTTTCCAAGAACTCCAAGCGGCAAAATTCAAAAGTTTCGCCTAAGAGAATTAGTTAACGAATTAATAACCGACAAAAAGTAATATTTCAAATAAATCTATATTGCGGAGGTATCAGTATGAGCGAAAGAGTAGCCTTTATTACAGGAGCTGGAAGAGGGATTGGCAGAGAGATTGCTAGAACACTGAGCGCTGCTAAGTCAATGAAAATTATTGTAACAGATGTAAATATTAAAAACGCATATGAAACCGTCTCATTAATAAACAATGAAGGCGGTGAGGCTATTGCTGTGTATTGTGATGTAACTATTTTGGAAAGCGTGCAAGAAGCAGTTGCTGTCGCGCTAAATCATTATGGGAAAATCGATGTACTAGTGAATAACGCTGGCTGGGACAAAATTGAGCCATTTTTAAAAAGTGAACCAAGCACCTGGAGAACGATTCTAGATATTAATTTAATGGGGCAGATTCATACATGCAAGGAAATTTTGCCTAAAATGATTGAAAATGGCTATGGAAAGGTCATTAATATTGCTTCTGATTCAGGACGTGTTGGCTCTAGTGGTGAAGCAGTTTACTCGGCAGCTAAAGGCGGAGTTATTGCTTTTACAAAAACATTAGCTCGTGAAATGGCTAGACACAAAATTAATGTCAATATTATCGCACCTGGACCTGCGGACACCCCGCTGTTTCAAGAAATTGGTTCATACAATCAAGGTATTGCCGCTGCACTTGAAAAAGCCATTCCATTAAGACGCTTAGCGCAACCTAGTGATATAGCTAATGCTGTGGCTTATTTTGCATCAGAGGAAGCAGAATACGTAACCGGGCAAACCCTTTCTGTCAACGGTGGCTTGACAATGTGTTAATAGATTTCGAGATTTGTAACAGAAACATCCAAACCATGAAAGAAATTTCCTGACAAAAATCGAAGGGGGGGAAGTACCACCCCCTTCTCTAAACAGTAAAGAAAGTATAAGTTTTTTGAAACTAGATTAGTGTCTAGCGCAAGCGTCCTAGCGTCTAGTGAACTTCCGCCAATCTAGTAAAATCGGCTTTTGGATTTTATCTCCCTACGATAAGTCAACATCGAAGTGAAGACCGCACTTCGTGTTTCCTTTA
>CALCRD010000386.1 GCA_937894355.1 uncultured Bacillus sp. | reverse complement strand
GATTTATAGAGGTTTCAAACGGTGAATTGTCTTTTGCAATCCCTGTTAACACAGAGGTTCATTCGGCCAAAGAGTTCCTTTCGCACTCGGGAGTCAAATTAGAAAATGTTGAAGATTATTTGCCGACAGCTGAGGATCTAAAGTTAATTCAAGATGCTATTAAGGAGTACGACTATAGCTCCTGGACACTCCGAATTGAATCCGGGATTGCTCTGCAACCTTATATTTCTAATTATGGATTATGGTTTAATGACTTTACGTGAGGAGCTATTAAAAGCCTTTGAATCTTAAGGCTTTTTTATTTTGCAATTATATCCATTATAATTTTTTTGAAAAAGCCTTAAAAAGGACTATCCGTACTCAATGTTAATTTAAAAATGAAAATCATTGCAATATCAAAACTAATATTATTATTGATATTATACTTGTTATCAATACCAATATTTTAAAATCTCTCTAAATCAAATAATTCAAAAAGGCAGCCAAAATGACTGCCCTTCCTTCCTAGAGTGCCTCAACAACTAATAAGCTCAATTACTATAAATAATTATTTGCAACTTGTTTTAACAACTCTACATTTTTTTGTATCCATGGAAATACATCATTTAATCGATATTCTTCTTCATCCCTTGACCTTTTTACATCATATGACCGTTCTATTTTAAGTCGAGAAGCCTTTGAACCTTCCATTGAATCAAATATTAGTCCTTCATTGCCAAATAAATTTCGGATTTCTTCTTCATTCTCACTTAATAAACAAAAATATTGATTATTTGTTTCAGCTAATTGACCAGAAAAATATAATTCAATTCGTAATTTTGAATTTTGGGCAATACAGGCATTAACTGCGACACTAGATTTCCCAACTGAAAATGCTACCCAAGACTCCTTCGATGTCCGGCGTCCTAAGGAGGATTTATCCCCTTTTTCAGCCATATATGCAAACAATTCAGACCAAAACTGTTTTCTAAAAATATGTCGTGGTGCATCTTCACTATTTGTTACATCCCTGATTCCTCTTAAAAATTCACTTGGTCCGGATTCTAAATTAAATCTAATCGCTGGAAGAGAATCATCAATTCTAATAACTTCAGGCTTTAAGAGAAAAAATGAAACTTCATCGCTACTAACATCGTTTAGCCATTCTATGGCAGTTTTGTGCTCTTCACGTATATTGGGTGTGACCCAAATGATTATTGCTGCATTTAAGCCTGATGCATATGTTATTAGTTGTCCTAAATGTTTGTGATCACTTTCATCTAATTGATTTTCAATAACCACAACTTTATCCGTGTTCTCTACTTTTCCTAGAATATCTAACTTAAAATTACCTACATATTTTTCCGTTTGTTCGATTTCAATAGGTATTCCTATAACTTCAGATATCAAATTTGGATTTTCTGCTAACCAAGGTGTAAAATCCCTTTCTTCATGTTGCCAGACACTCCTTGGATCCATAAGTTCAATCTTACCTAGTTTCATATTCAATTTAATCTATCCCATCATCAATTTTTTGTTAACCTTATATAGGTGCTTACACCCTTTCTTAAAAACATTCAACAAAAATGGCATTAATCCTTTTTGAACCACTAAAGAATTGTCTTGCATTCAAAATGAATTCTTATCTGGCAGAATAAAGTTTTAGTTTTATAAAAAGGTTTATCATCTCCTGATTGTTATGTGCTCAAAAATCGTTCACTTTCATACAGTTCACTAGGATTTTGCGCCCTTATATGAATAAGGTTTAGTAATGCTCATCTACAATTTCTTTTCTTGGAGTCACGAATTATTTATTCTACACTTAGAGGATATTTGTCCCATACTTACTGGATCAGATGTCCGCAAACAGTGGCTTAAAACTCCGCAAAGCTGGCTCATTCTATCTGCAATACTCAATAATGTTGTTTTAAGGTAGGAAATAAGAAGTTTTTTGTCGAATAATGTAATTCATGTTAAAGGTTAAGCAAGTGGAATTATTAGAGTGAATAGATGATTATATTACAGGTACTAACTAGAGGGAGTGAAGATCTTAAATGCCTATAATAGACTTTTTATCTGGAACAGGAATTTGGATACTAATATTTATTGCGTTATTTATCGTTCTAGGTTTTGCCTTTACTCTTGATTTTTTTGAAGCCTTAAAGAAAGGTGATGAACGACTTATCTCCCAATCTAAATGGGGTGCGGTGATTTCTCTTTTTATAGTATTGTTTCTTCCAATATTATACGGAATTTACACAATCTTAAAATTGGCAGGCTAAGCACCATAAAAAAACACCGTGAGAATACACGGTGTTTTTCTTGTGATCTAGATGATATACAATAAAGGAGAGAAGGAAACTATTGGTATGACTGGGGTGTAAAAAAATTTGAAAAAAAAAGTGCTATTATCAACTACTTCTTCGTTAGAGGGATGGAAAATTATTGAATATATTGATATTGTATCATCAAGGATAGTGACAGGAACTGATATTATCTCTGATTTCTTTGCAGATATATCAGATATGATGGGTGGCAAATCAAAGACTTATCAAAAACAATTAAAGCTCCTTACAGATACGGCAATGGAACAGTTAGAACTAGAAGCTCAGATGTTAAATGCCAATGCAGTTGTTGGGATTCATATTGACCATGATGAGATAAGTGGAAAAGGAAAACAAATGTTTATGGTCACAGTTACAGGGACTGCAGTTGTTGCTAGAACTAAGGATATTGATGCATTAACTTTGCTAATAGAAGATATTATTGATGAGGACTTAGCTTATGGCAAGGTTAAAGACATAACCATTAAAAATCTAAAGATTGAGAGATTACTAAAAAAGACGGATGAAGCTCAATATTCATTTGACTTTAAAAGGAAGTTACTACTGTATTTTAATATAATTGGTAATTACGCAAAGGCTGAAGACTTATTATTTATAGTTATTGAAGATGTAATTGATTTGGACATTTATAAGGAATTATTAACAGAGGGAATAAACTTCTACGAAAATTTATTAGTAAAAACTGATTTTGAATTAGAACAAGGGAACCTTCCTAGAGATGAAGTAGTGGATGGACTGAATATTTTGAAACGAAAAATTCAAAGATAATATGTAATACTCAATCTATAACTATTAAAGAGATGACATATTACTACTCGACGACACTTGTTTTTTACAGTTTAAAAATATAATCTAAGGTGTATTAACGATTTTATTAATACACCCATTTTTGTGTGGGCAAAATCTTCAGTGACAACCCGAATTTAACATATTAAAACCATCTCCTTTTTCAATTAAGGACCGATAGTTTAAGTACATTACTTTACAGTCTAACCTGAATTTTATCATGAATATCCAGATTTCTTTAAAGATGTTGTTCAATTAAATGGCCATATAACGGAACAATTCATCCCTAACCCACTTATCAAATTTTTTTGTTCTTTTTCTTAGTGGCGACACAAAAACCCCTTTAGATATCCAAGGGGTAAACGTTACAATTTTTTTAAAACGGCACTATTTTAAAAACATATTATCATTTCGATAGTATTTTCACCTAATGTATTAACGTTACGCAATACACTTTGCCGTTTTTACTTCCCTTACAACTAGCCCTTACTTATTCTTTAGTACTGATCATATTTTTACATTTTGTAACAAAGTATATTGCGTTAGGGGTCCCAAATATTTTTGCCTGTTCAAACCAATTTAGAGCTTTTATACAATCCTGTGGAACTCCATCTCCATTATAATAAATAAGACCAATTTCATATGCTGTATCAATAATTCCTTTTTGTATAGCTTTGTTATACCACTCTATCCCAGTACTATAATCGCTATGGATGCCCAAACCTTCAATATACATAATAACTACCTTTGCAATTGATTCTTTAACGCCGCAATCTCCAGCTTTTTTGTACCATTTTATTGCTTTAATATAATTTTGAGGAGTTTCATCTCCATAGAAATAGATATCTGCTATAAAATGAAATAGTCTAGGTCCTCCTTGTTCTGCAGCTTTTTCATACCAATACAAAGATTCCATTCTATTTTTCTCAACATCTAGGCCATAATAATATATTTCAGCTAACATCAATTGAGCTTCAAGTTGAGCTTGTTCTGCAGCCTTTTTGAACCATATAATAGATTTTCCAATATTTTCATCAATCCCTAAACCATAATGAAAAATTTCTCCAATTTTAAATTGAATTTTAGGGTCTAACAAATGTCCATATTTATCCAATAACAAAATCATATCAACCGAATATTCTACGTCATATTCTAAATCTTCAACCACCGTATCGCCCAATAAATGTTTCGAGGTCAAACTACCCATATCAGCAAAGTTTTTTAGCGCTTGGTAGCCTAAACTATTTCCGTTAATTAATTGAATTAAAGCATCCATTTCTGAAATTGGCATTTTAATCTCTACATTTTCAAAATCCTCTTCTGTTTTATGGTTGTAAATATATGATTCAAACTCATTACTTGTTCCTTCACCAACAATCTCGTAAATCCTTGCCATTGTATCTATTGCTCTCTGTAAATCGCGATTTTCAATTTTTCCTGAACCGAGATGTGCTGAAAAAAAGTTTCGAATATCTCTTAACTCTCTTATGTATGTACGAAATCTGGAGCTTTTAATCTTAGATATTGTCCCCCAGTGTTTATCAGCAATAAGTAGTGTTAGTTTATCTATATCCAACTTCGCTAATAGGAAATCGTCATTTCCTTCTATGGGTAATTCTCTAATGTGTTTCTCATCAAATTTTTTTATAACACCCTCTTGCCACCAACATTCCTTATATTTCATAGTTAGAATATTATAAATAAATTTTGCAAGAATCGGTGTTAGAATATGTAGTCCCCTAAAGACTTTTTCTTTATTATAGTATGAAATCATCCTTTTCCCTCCTTAATTCGATATAACTATAGTACTAGACTTTTTTTATAACTCCCATTTCTGTTTCTCTCTTACAAAATCCCAATTTATTCTGCCTCGAAAAGTTTCACAGAAATTACCCGGGGTTTTACATTTAAAATCATTCTCCTTGTTGAACAAACCTGCACTGTTAGCGTTAGTTTAAGCGAAGCATATCACAAAGAGTCTCTTTAAATTATATTCTTACTCTTTATAATTCCTCAACAATCATGGTTAGATTACGAAATTTCTATAGACACCAAAATTGAATTCTATTTCATATTCAATTTTAAGATTCTGCCATAATAAAATCATCTATTTTTTCCACTTCTTCTTTCTTCAACTAGGATATATTCCTTAATTGCTCAGTGAAGGCATTAATTTCATCAACCGGAACGTTATAAACACTTGGAATCCCGATTACTTTTGGAACAGATTTTATATCATAATACAGAGGAAGGAATTTTATTGAGTTCCCCTTGCAGTTCAATGATGATATATCCTTTTAATACGGATTTATTCTTAATCTGCGATGATGCAGGTTCCTTTTTTAATTCTTTGGTGAGTAAATGGATTTGTTCCTTGTATTCAATTTTTAGAACGGAATCGCCATTAGTTTTCATTTTGGCATAAGCATACCTCATATTACTTAATTGCTCTCTTATCTTTTGAAAATGTAAAAATCGTTGCATTTTCGCAGGATTTAACCCTGTTAGTTCAAAATGATATTGCGTGTCCAGTGCATATATCGTTTTAACTAGATTCACCTTTTTCTGCTGAAATATGTGGGTCATTTTTTTCTGAAC
>CALCRD010000385.1 GCA_937894355.1 uncultured Bacillus sp. | reverse complement strand
CCGGCGTAACCCCTCATGAGTATTATACCAATTATAAAATCAGCAAATTGAAGGAGAAGCTGCTGGATACCAACCTTACCATCGCTCAGGCCTTTACCGCCTGTAATATGGATTATAACGGGCATTCTGCCCGAGTATTTAAAGATAAAACCGGACTTTCCCCATCAGCTTATCGAAAAATGTCAGAATAAAATGGATTGTCATATAAAGGTAATAAGAGAAAGCCGGGCTTTGGTTACAAAAGCTCGGCTTCTTTTTTTATTTACAAGATAGCACTTTCCTTACTAATTATAAGTATATCCGGCCTATCCCCACAGCCGGATAGCTAATAAAATATTGATAGCAGTTATGAAAATATTAGCAGTTCGTGGAAAGGAGCGTTCATATGGGCGACAAGACAAAAGAGCAGCTGCTTGAGGAACTGACAGCAGTGCAAAAAATGTTGGAGAAAAGAACAGAGACTCAAGGTCAAATGATAAGAAAATTTCAGACGCTTATCGCCAACGAGGGTTTGTTTTCTCAGATTATCGACTTTTTCCCTTATCCCATCGTTATCTTTACACAGCAATATAGACTGGCCATGGTAAACAAAGCTTTTACAGCAGAAACAAAATTGCGGTTTGTCAATTTAGAAGATGAAGCCACCTGCATTCTTCAAGACACGATCACAGATAAGCAGCTGGCTTCCGCTATCACACAGGTCTTCAGCGGAAATACCTCCTTTTTAGAAGGCTTAACGAACCCGTTTTCCATGTTTTCAGGAGTTGCACAACAAAGCGTGCTGGAGTCTGACCGTTTCAACAGGGGCGTTATTTTCCCTGTTCCGACCGATGATGCAGAAATCTCTTACGGTGTGATTGTGTTTATCCATGAACAGGCAATCTAAGACAAATAAACACAGACTACCGACTTTTGAATAACAAGCCCTACAAAAATACGAGGAGGAGGAACAATGCAAACTAAAGCTTTTAATTTTTTTATTGTTGCTATGCTCTTAACCATGCTGTCCATAACTAGCCTAGGCGCGTTTGCGGCATCGCCCCCGACGGTTGGTAGCTTCGCTGCCCCGCAAAACTTGACGGTGATGGTTAAGGAATGGGAAGATGGAAGCCAATATTTTGGGTTGAAATGGACAAATCCCGCAGATATATTAGGACTTGTTCGGTATTGGGACGAACATGGCGAAGCGCCTCTGGAATACCAAATTGATGTAAAGGTTGGAGACGGGGCTTGGCGCTATGACAGGGGTGAGTCGCTTTTCGGGAACTCGCTGCATGCTGGATATGATGAAACCGGAATATTTGCGGTCAACAGCGCAGAATTTAATCCTATTAGCGAAGGGCGATCGGAAAATGTGGACATAAAGTCAACTCTCTACAGCTTTCGGGTCAGGTATGCCTACCTAATCTCAAATGACGAGGAAGAATATTATACCTACAGCCCCTTTTCAAATACTGCCTCTAGCCTCATCGAAGAAGCCTCTAAAGCTGGCGGCGGGGCAAAGCCTGAACCTCAAAAAGCCGAGATCGAGAAGGGGGCCGATCTGATGAAACCCTTCGCTTCTGAGGGACTTCCCCCCAGAGACGGCACGACAACGAGAGAACAAGCAATCGCTTTAGCGGCTAGAACGGAAGATCAAGCGTCGGAAATTAAAGGAACCGGCGCGGTCAATTCAAATCCTACCACCGCTGGACAGGGATCAACAAGTGTTAGCGCTAATGAGTCAGGAAAGGCAGCCAACAGCGGTCCCATACCCACAGATCTAAGAGCAAAATTGCCGCAGGGGTTTCCCCAGATCCCCGTTGCCGCCGATGCTGAATTTGACCTCTATCTGAGCGAGATGCTTTCAAGAGACAATAATATCGTCATTGTCTACAAGTCAAAACAAACCTTAGAAGCCCTTTATAATTTGTATCTTGATTATCTAAAAGATGCTAAGGCCTTTGATACTTACAAGCAGAGTGATGGGCATCTCTCCCATGTTTTCGGGTTCAAGGATGGATGGAATATCAGTGTGGCTGTTTCGCTCAGCCTGGGAAATTGGGTGAATATTACTGCCGGACCACCCCGTGAGGAGTATTGAGCAAGATTGTTGAGTTCAAAATAAAAAACTTTTGACGTTCATTTTACGCTAGCGACGCAAAGGGTGGGGAACCCAAGCTGCTCTTTGAATATAAATAACGGAGGTGATTATGCGGCGCAGTATTTCATAAGCTGTCTACGGGTTATGCTTTCGTCAACGGCAAGGAGCAGATGGGTGCTTACCAAAGCATTTTAAATGGGCAAAGTGGCTCCTATGCCGCTTTGACGGCGTAAGGATCAACCTTGTTTGGTGGCATCTATAGTGTAGTTCAGCCATCAGTTTACCCCTATGGAGAATTTACGAGGATCTAAGCGGAAAGAGATTTTGAGCGGTCATCAAAGCCGCACAACGAAAAGTCGAAGGAGGATCTTGAAATGTCAGAACTGATGCCAGAACAAATTAGTACTTTTGAACAGACGGATATTGATAACAACAAAACAATGGCGGGTCTTGCCTACTTTATTTTCTTCTTGCCATTGTTGGTTTGCCCCCAATCAAAATATGCAAGGTTCCATGCAAATCAGGCACTGCTGCTACTCATTGTATCCATCGCGGGTAATCTTGTTTTAGGAATAATCCCAGTCATCGGTTGGATCTTAACACCCGTTTTTGCTTTGGCCGTCTTTGCTTTAGCTATTATCGGCTTAATTAACGGTTTTAACGGCAAGGCCATCCGACTGCCTCTTTTTGGGAAATACGATATCTTAAAATAAAGATCTGCATAGTGCAATGGAGGAGAATGATGAAAAAACTGGTGGTTGCACTTCTTATCATTTTGCTCGCCTTTGTGATAACAGGCTGTGGAATGAAACGAAAAATAGAACAAAAAGTGAGCGAAAAGGTTGTTGAGAAAATCGTAAGCGATGATGATGTCAAGTTGGATCTTGACGGAGAAAAAATCACCGTTCAAGGTAAAGATGGAGAAAAGTTGTCCATTGGCGGCTTTGAATGGCCGGACATTGATTATCTCCCCAAGTTTAAGAAGGGTCAAATCATTAGCGCTAGCAATGACGGCTTGGGCAATGTAATGATTCTGTTTGAAAATGTGGACCAAAATGATTTCGAGAACTATCGGGAGATTCTTAAAACGGATTTCCCAGAAGAAGCCAATGAAATGCAGATAGAGGAATATCTTCTTTATGAAGGCAAAAATGCTAAAGGAGACTTAGTGGCAGCACAGTATTTCAAAGAAGATAAGACCTTTACAATTATCGGAAACAGGGACGGCGAATAAACTTTGGTTCCGGTGCAGTGGTGGCAGCCGAGACGGGCGGCGTAAAGAGGAAGGTAGCCTGCTGGGCAACATTGGTACTGGCAATCTGTTCGGCGGCAAACATTATAATGGCGATTTAAAACTCAATAGAAAGTGGAGGTTAATGGAATGAGAATGAAACGAATTATCTCGTTGGCGCTATACTTCATATTAGTATTTACACTGTGCCAGCCTGTATTCGCGGCGGGAAAGACCATGACATGGACCGGGGCGTCAAATGAGAATTGGAATGTGGCCGACAACTGGGAGCCGGAGGAAGCACCCGGTCTTGGGGATACGGCTATCATCCCCGCATCTACAGTAGCGGCGGTAGTTTATAACACTACGTCCGTAACACTTGACTGCTCCGGGGAAGTATCAGTGGAATTAGGCGAATACCTTTACCTTACTGGCACTTCATACCTGAAAAGCGGAAAGCTGAGCGGGGATGGAGACGTCACAATAATAGTAAATGACAGCGAATTGCAATGGAGCAGAGGAAGCATTGAGGGAAACGGTACTTTTACCGTGGATGCAAACACCAGGTTAGTTATAGATGCAGGCTCTGATGTAGGCATGAGCCGCCCTTTGGTGAATAACGGGCAGATAATGATAAATGAGGGAGAA
>CALCRD010000384.1 GCA_937894355.1 uncultured Bacillus sp. | reverse complement strand
TATTTCTCCAAGCGGGGAACCTATTTCTCCAAGCGGGGAACCTATTTCTCCAAGCCGGTACCTATTTCTCCAAGTTTTTGGCCAACCGAAATCGGCTTAGGTGTTTGAATAGCAGGGTTGACTTTAAACATTCCCTTTTCAAACAGCAATACCACAGTTGAACCAAAAGTAAAGTAAGCTAATTCCTCGCCTTTGGTTATTTTTTCACCTTCGTGAACAATTTCAATAGAATTAACAAACATTGCCCCTACTTTTACTACAGCTAAATGACCATGCTCATTTTTGATTTCGGTGATTCTCCGATAATTTTTTGATAGGGGACGATTGCCAAATCTTAATCCCAATTTGTTTACCGGATAGGATTTGGTCCCGAGTTTCCACGAATTTACTATTTCACCATTTGCCGGACTATGAATTCGATGGTAATTACTTGGGCTTAAATAAATAATCATATAAAATCCTTCTATGTATTTATTAAATACCGCTTCATTTCCAAGCATTTCAGCAATCGAGTAGGTTTTCTCTTTCACAGTGATTTCATTTGTATTACTTATTTCACCCATATCCTCAATAACCCCATCAACTGGACTAACAATGGACAAAGGATGAGCATCAGTTAGCCTGGCATCCTGCTTCAGCTTCCGCACAAATAAATCGTGTAACGTTGGATAATCTCCAAGTGATTTTTCAGTCTCCGCGAGGTTAATCTTATAGGTCTTCACAAAGGATGGAATAATCAATCGACTTATCCTTGATGTTGCAAATTTCCTTAATAAAAAAGATGACAATCTGCCATTCGTTAATTCAATCATCAGTCGGTATAAACTTTGAATCAATGATATTACCTCCAAATATCCCAAATACTCTTTACGCCCATGCATAAAAAGCTTAATATTAAATACTATTATATAATCTAAGTAAACCCCTTCTGCATAATAAGGAGTGAGGAGAATGTTTTTGTTAGACGTATTTGACCAAACAATTAAAAAACTAAAGACTCAAACAGCAAACGTATTAACCCTTACCAACTTAGGTCTAGGTGGTTACGCTATTATTGTTGGGTTAAATGGGAATCTTAGACTAAGTCTCCTACTAATATTCATCGCTGCACTGCTTGATCGGTTTGACGGCATGGTGGCCCGTAAACTACATATTGAATCTGAACTCGGAAAGCAACTTGATTCCATGAGTGATATTATATCATTTGGAGTTGCTCCAGCACTATTATTATATCAAGGAATTTTATTTGAATTTGGCGCACCTGGAATATTCTTCACCGTGTTTTTTATCGGTTGCGGTGCATTCCGTCTTGCCAGATTCAATATTACCGAAAATGAAGGCTTTTTTACAGGATTACCGATCACAGCTGCTGGCTGTTTAGTCACCCTTAGCTTTTTAGCGATTCCCTTTTTACCAGCACCAACATTTTTCTTTCTAATCATCATCTTATCATTTTTAATGGTTAGTTCTTTTAGGCTAAGGAAAGTCTGAAAAGCGAAGAGCGGAAGCGACCGTTCAGAATAATTCAAGCACATAAAAAAACAGTACTCCCTTTTTGGAGTACTGTTTTTTAGTATTTCGGGTTACCGATAATTACAAGAAAAGTACCAGTAACCGCCGAAGATTAGCAGGAGTATAAATAATATAATAAATATCGCAAACCAAGGGCCAGAGCCTGCATAACCTCCATAACCAGCATAACCTGGATAACTATAGGGCGCAGGACCACAGCAGCCATATGGGGAGCCATTCCACATTCGCATCTTCCTCCTTCTAGTAACTTTTTAATAGTTTATGCACAATAGCAAATAACGAATAGGCAACTGCCATTCATCTATTTAAAATAAAAGCAGAAGCGGCTTGGTCAACTTAGCGGAAACAACAAAAGACATTAGTTTCCTGAAAATGACTCCTAGAGGCCTGTTTTCTCCCAAGGAAAAAATAAATCTGCGGACAGACAAAAAGCACCCGATTGGTTCATAGTAATTAGTTATAGGCAAAATTCATAACATCGGGGGTGGATTGATGTCTGGAATTCTTACTGCACTAGGCTACTTAGTAAAAGAGATTGTCTTCCTTGTCTCTTATGTTAAAAATAACGCCTTCCCACAACCCTTATCTTCTGCGGATGAGCAAAAATATTTGCGGCTAATGGCTCAAGGGGATCCCCACGCTCGCAATATGCTCATTGAGCACAATTTACGGCTTGTAGCCCACATCGTTAAAAAGTTCGAAAATACAGGTGAAGATTCTGAAGACCTTATCTCGAT
This sequence comes from uncultured Bacillus sp., assembly GCA_937894355.1. Classification (GTDB taxonomy): domain Bacteria; phylum Bacillota; class Bacilli; order Bacillales; family Cytobacillaceae; genus Bacillus_BU. Next base: position 501 of record CALCRD010000384.1, on the reverse strand, counting down.
TGGTACAATTGGGTTAATTAAAGCGATAGAAAGCTATTCTGAGGGGAAAGGGACCAAACTGGCAACCTATGCCGCACGTTGTATAGAAAACGAAATTTTGATGCACCTGCGAGCTTTAAAGAAGACAAAAAAAGATGTGTCACTTCATGATCCAATTGGACAGGACAAAGAAGGCAACGAGATTTCATTAATTGACGTCCTGAAATCGGAATCTGAAGACGTCATCGATACAATTCAATTAAACATGGAATTAGAAAAGGTTAAGGAGTATATTGACATTTTGGATGAACGAGAAAAGGAAGTCATTGTTGGTCGCTTTGGGCTTGATTTACAAAAAGAAAAAACCCAAAGAGAAATTGCCAAGGAATTGGGGATTTCCCGGAGCTATGTGTCGCGGATTGAAAAGCGGGCTTTAATGAAAATGTTCCATGAATTTTATCGTGCCGAAAAGGAAAAACGCAAAAATAGTAAAGGATGAGGCGGACAATTTGTCAGCCTCAT
>CALCRD010000383.1 GCA_937894355.1 uncultured Bacillus sp. | reverse complement strand
ATGAAGATTTATAAAAAGAGAGACTTATAGAGAACTGGTGAATGGCTTTCTACACTTTGCTTTTCATGGGGCGCTTTTACCGGTATAATAAGGTTAATCATATTCGAAGGGATGATGGGTGGCCGATGTTAAACTAATCTTATTTTAAACATTTGAGAATTAATTTTTCAAATAAAAAAATAGGATTAGTCTGCCCATTTTCCCATATCATTGTTAAAGCTATTTATTAATAGCTTATTTTCGTTAGGAAAACTGCAACTAATCCTTCCAAATTTATTTGGGAGGATTTTTTTCTCCCTGGAATTAGAAAGGGTGATACTGTGAAAGAGATCGTAAAACTACATCAAATAAGCTTAGAAATTTTAGACAGGATTATTTTTAAAGATATAAATGCAACGGTTGGTCGTGGAGAAGTAATTGGTTTAATTGGTCGAAATGGTAGTGGGAAAACAACGTTATTACAGATTTTACAGGGAAAGGTAAAACAAACTGGGGGCCAAGTTGAATGGTTAAATCAACAAACTGAGGTCTTTTTAGTCGATCAGGAAAAACAAACCTACGCTTTAGAGCATGTAACCCAATTAGAAGCATCTTTAATGGCGAAATGGCATATTCCCGATGTTCCTTACAAAGCTTTAAGTGGCGGAGAGAAGCTCAAAATTCGTCTGGCAAAAGGATTTGCAATAGCTCCAGAACTACTCTTATTGGATGAACCAACAAACCATCTTGATTTGGAGAGTACTCAACTGTTAATTGATCAAATAGAAAAGTATTCCGGTACAATCATATTTGTTTCACATGACAGATATTTTCTAGATAAAGTAGCGACAAAAATTTGGTCGATTGAAAATAGAAAATTAATCGAGCAAAAAGGAAATTACTCAAATTATATCAAGATTCGCGAGCGAAAGAGATTAACTCAGGCTAGGGAGTACGAAAAGCAACAGAAAAAAATTGACCTGGTAGAATCCCAAATAAATGAGCTGAAATCTTGGTCGAATAAAGCTCATGCACAATCGACGAAACAAGAGGGCTTTAAAGAATACTATCGAGTAAAAGCAAAACGAATGGATTCTCAAATCAATTCTAAGCGCAAACGTTTGGAGAAGGAGCTTGAGAAATCAAAGGTTGAACGTGTGGAAGAAGATCGTCAGGTTTGCTTTTCGTTACAGGCGAATACGAAGGTTGGCAAAAGATTTTTAGAGGTGAAAAATTTAAAAAAGCAGTTTGGTAATCGATTATTATTTGAACGGACCAATTTTACGATTCAACACGGGGAAAGAGTGGCCCTTATTGGCCCAAATGGTTGTGGAAAAACGACATTCTTGAATATCTTAATGGGCAATGAGCCGGCCCAAGGTGATATATGGATATCGCCCTCCGCGAATATTGGTTATTTAACTCAGCAAGTTTTTGACTTACCCTTAGACCAAACCCCTGAACAATTATTTAGAAGGGAAACCTTCAAAGAACGGGGTCAGGTTCAAAATTTAATGAAGCATTTGGGATTTACAGCAAGTCAATGGTCTGAGCCGATTGAGAGGATGAGTATGGGCGAGCGCGTGAAGTGTAAGCTTATGCTATTTATTCTCGACGATAAAGATGTACTGATTTTAGATGAACCGACAAATCACTTAGATCTGCCTTCAAGAGAGCAATTGGAAACAACTTTGGCAGAGTATAACGGTACCTTGGTCGTTGTATCCCACGATCAATATTTCTTAAGTAAGACCACTTCTGTTCAATTATTGTTTGAAAACCAACGCATTCAAAAGAAATTAATCCTATCCACTGAAAAGGTTGATTCGCTTGAGGAGCAGCGTCTAAAGTTGGAGACTGAGCGGCAGGAAGTCTTAGGAAAGTTGAGCTTTTTATCATCAAAAAGCCCAGAGTATCCTGAACTTGATAAAAGATTCAATGAGCTGACAAAATTGATTAAGGGATTAGAATAAAGTCGCGATGATCATAAAAAAATGCGATTGAATATAGTCACGAAGTTTATAAAAATATTGCGAAGCTTCGCCCTAAATTCCCCCCTTATCTAAAGGGGGGTTTATTAAAAAGATTATTCCGTTAAAGGGCCGATTGTTGAACAACATTCTTTTAAAAAATGTTACCAAACGCCGTTTTGGGAGCTTTTAACAGTCGAATGATAACCTATTCATATATAAATATGGTTTGTTCGACATCTTTAAACAGCATATAAAAATTTTAATTAATACTTAGGCATGTTCAGATAAAATGAATATGTCTATTTTTTTGAAAATCTTGTAACGTTTTATTATTTCGTTAGTTATTGAAGTGAAGGAGGGGAGAAAGTGAACTTTGAGGAAATTTATAAAGCGTATTTTCAGGATGTTTACTTATATACAAAATCTTTAGTAGCTGACAAGGATATAGCAGAAGAAATTACACAAGAAACATTTTTTAAAGCGCTGAAATCGTTTCATCAGTTTGATGGCAAGAAAGATGTAAGGGCGTGGCTTTTCACAATCGCTAAAAATACATATTTTACACAATACAAAAAGCAGCAACGTGAGATAGATATGGAAGAAAATTCAGCGCAAAAGGATGTCCAACTTGTAGATTATTTAATGAATGAAGAACAAGCGCTGATGATTCATAGATTTTTACACGCAATGGAAGAACCATATAAAGAAGTTTTCTCCCTTCGAATATTTGGTGAACTTTCTTTTGGGACAATTGGGCAGCTATTTGGAAAAAGTGATGGCTGGGCTAGAGTAACGTATTATCGTGCAAAAAAGAAAATAATGGCGTATATGGAGGCGAAACAAGATGAAAGAAATTAAATGTTCAGTTATTCAAGATTTGTTGCCACTTTATGTAGATGAGGTAGTAAGTGATGATACAAAATCATTAGTTAATGAGCATTTACTAACGTGTGAGATTTGTAAAAATGAATATGAGCAAATGAAAGGAACAATTTATGTACCAATTGAAAATAAAGCAACTTTGTTCAGCCAGCTTAATAAACGATGGAATCGAAAAAAATGGCTTCTTATTTTTGGGTCTGTGTTAACGACGACCACTTTAATAGGGTTTGTACTTTTTTTATTTATATTTTATTACGCAAAGCCAATTCCTTACACAGCAGATTTATTTGAACTTGAAGAAACGGCAGATGGAACGCTTGTTTTAAACTATTTTGGAGAAAGTCATGCAGGGACGCATACGACACACCCTTTAGAAGTTGAAATAGATGGCAAAGTAAAAAAGATTGGCTTAGTTTATTATGCTAAAACAATCGCCCATTCGCCTAATAGTAATTTTTTTCTAGAAGATAAAAGAATTGGACCTGAGCGATTAGAGTTAGTAGATAGTGATACTGTTGATGCAGTTTACTATGGGAACTTTGATCTTGATAAAGTAACCAAAGAAAAAGAGCAAACATGGGAAGAACTTTTACAACAAATGACGTTGATTTGGGAGAGGTAAATAGGAAGTAAATAAAAAAAGGTTGTGAAGTATTGTACTTAAAGTAACAGGTAGCTTTACTTCAAGAATGGAGTAAAGCTTTTTTTCTTATTGAACTAAAGGGCAGTTTTAGTTGCACAAGAAATGGTAAAATGACAGAAATAAGATGATATGGGAGAGGAGAAAAATTATGAATGCAGGAATAAATGGCGGGGATATTATTTTTCAATTATTTGCTTTAGGAGTTCCAATATTCTTTATAGCAATCCTATTATTATATTGGCGTTCTTCAAAAAGGAAAAAAGAGCAATTAAACCGTATTGAAGAAAAGTTGGACTCGATACAAAAAAAGAATTAATAAAATAGTGGACTATCTTCATTGGAGTGTATTTGTTCAACTAACGGGCGCACTCATTGAAGAAATCAATGTGCCTTTTCTTTAGCCAATTCACTTAATTGAACAACTTTTTGCGAAAAAAAAGAGGTGTACAAATGTTTTTAAAAAGGTTTAATCGAAAAGGAAAAATGATTGCATTCATAGGAATTTGGGTTGCTGTCATTGGATTTGCATTTAATAAGACGATAGGGGTTTCAGGCACTCCAGATTCATTGGGTTCATTATCAATTCCATTAGTCGTTTTAGGTATATTACTTTTGATTGCGTCGAATTTTTTTAGAATAAAGCGAGAGAAATAGTATTCAATTATCGGACGCATTTCTTCAGGATTCAAAGCTGTCATAATAGGCGGCTTTTCTTTTTGAGGGTAAATATTTAAGCTGGTATTGGAATTTATTAACATTTAGTTGCATTCTCGATATAATCAAAAGAGAGTAAATGTTAAAGGGGAGAGTATCATTATGTTTATTGCTATATTAACTTATAAAAAGTCATTGGAAAAGGTAGACGAATTTTTAGAAGAACACAAACTTTATTTAGATAAGAATTATAATCTTGGCAATTTTATATTCTCCGGAAGAAGAAATCCTCGTGTAGGTGGAGTCATCTTAATTAACCGTGATTCTGAAAATCATGTAATGGAAATCATTAAAGAAGATCCGTTTTTCAAATATGAAATTGCTGACTATGAATTAATAGAGTTTAGTCCAACAATGTATGATGAAAAATTCGGGGTATTTATTAATAATTAGGAAATATTTTTATTTAGTTATTGATGTAAATAGGCTAAAAACAGATTAATTAATCTTAAGCAATAGGGCGCAAAAATTGAACATATGCTTTTGTTTTAATAATTTTGATGTTATGGCTGCTTAATAAAAGCAATTTTCGTGCTATAGCTTTTCAGGCTATGGTTGCTTTTACTTTGGCATATTCAATAAACAGACTTATTGAATTATTCATTTTTCGAGACCGGCCGTTTGTATCACATGAGATTATCCAACTCGTAGAGCATTCTGCAAACTCATCCTTTCCAAGTGACCATGCTACTTCCGCAATAGTAATAGCAATTACATTGTGGTTGTCAACGAAACGGTATAAACATTTATGGGTTTTGCTTGCAATAGGAATAGCATTTTCAAGAATATGGGTAGGGGTACATTATCCTGTTGATGTTGTTGCTGGGATAATAAATGGATCTTTGGTTGCATTATTTACACATTTCTTTTTATTTAAATTAAAATCTATTAACTCACTAATTGAAAAACCTATTTTCCAAGGAAAGGTATAATAAAAGAAACTTACTAGACTTTCTAGAAATTTATATTGACAGTATTGAAGATGTTTTGCATCGGTACATCTTCAGCAAACGGGTGCATTCAGTAGAATTGGCGCCCTTTTTGTGGGATTTACAACATTACTCAAAAAGCAAACTATGACGTTGAATTTAGTAAAATTACTTAAAAGGGTGTGATGGATATGAAAAGATTTTTAACTATTTCAGTCAGTTATTTTATTACAGGGATTGGGAGTTATTATATTTTTTCAGGTCATGTTAACTTTTATATAATATTGATATTTGCAGTAGGTTTAAGTGGTATTCTGTTTGATGTTTTTCATAAAGGGTTAAATACTAAATGAATTTTTTCCCGAAGAAGATTCTCAAATAAATGGCACTTTCGTGTATTAATTTTAACAACCTCTTATTTTGTATACCTTCCCTTTAATTGAACAAAATTAATATATATTAACATAAAATCCCATAAGCCTTTGCCTTATTATTTAAGCTGTGTTAAAGACCATTGTTGATATTTACCAACCTGTTGATTGGAGTGGAGGGCACGCAGACTCCTGCGGGAGCACGAGCCGAGTGAGCTTCCTCCGGTCGTGCCTGGAACGGAAATCAACAGCCTAATTTAACAGAGCCATTATTTAAAAACCACAATATTTTATGAACTCGCTCCCTTAAACTACTTGATGCAATTATCTCCTTTTCGTAAACCATTTTCATAAATATACTGTATTGTTCACCTTTAAGACACATTAAGATGCTATTATTTCAAAGGAAACTAGTGGTTTGGATAGAATTATATATATAGGATTGAATTTAAATGACCTATGAGGAGAAATAGTATGAAACTATTGGAACTAAAAAACATCAAAAAGTCCTATAAACTTTACGATAAAGAAAAAGTTCATGTCCTTCATGACGTAAATTTAAGCTTTGAAAAGGGAGAATTTGTATCTATTCACGGCGAATCAGGCTGTGGGAAGTCCACTTTAATGAACATCATCGGCGGTATGGATTCTGATTTTGAAGGAGACGTAATCGTCCAAGGTAAAAGTCTTAAAAGTATGAAAGAAAGAGAAATTGACGATTATCGGAAAAATAAAATTGGCTTTGTGTTTCAAAGCTTTAATTTAATTCCTCACTTATCGGTTTTTGAAAATGTAACAATCGCCATGCAAATGACGGCTAAAAGTGAAAAGGAACGGAATCAGAGAGCCAAGGAAATTTTGACAGAGGTTGGATTGGCAGATCAAATGACCAAAAAACCAAATCAGCTTTCTGGTGGACAAAAGCAACGGGTTGCAATCGCCAGGGCCTTAGCGAACGATCCCGAAATTATTTTGGCAGATGAACCAACGGGTGCTTTGGATCAAACAACGAGTGAACAAATATTAACTTTATTAGATAACATTGCTAAAAAGGGAATCTTGATTATTACCGTAACCCATTCACAAAGGGTGGCTGATACTGGGAACCGAATTGTGAAAATCGAGGACGGTTTTATTAAAGACGACATTAAATTGCGAGAGCCGTATCATTCTACTTCGGAAAAGGAAACAAGAAAGGCAAAAACACTAAGTTTAGCAGCTTCTTTTAAATTAGCCTTAAAGAATATGAGGTTGAAAGCAACTCGAAATATCTTAGTTGCTTTAGGTGGTTCAATCGGAGTTTTGAGTGTCATTTTAATGCTTTCTTTAGGTAGTGGCGTGACGAAATTTATTAACGATGAAATCAATTCAAGCCTGAATCCGTTAATGATTGATATTACTAATCCTGATAAAGCTGAACCAAGCGAAGCGGCACATCCAGGGGCCATTGTTCAATATGAACTGAAACCAATGAATCAAAAGGATATTGATAAAATAAAAAAAATAGCCAATGTTAGCAGTGTTGAGAAGGTTTCAACTCTAACTGGAAAAACCAGTGTTGTGTTTGACGGAAAACGAAGTGAAATTCAACAAGTATCTACCCTTACCAAGTCTATCGATAAAGAAATTCTTACGCTGGGAAATCTCCCGAAAGAAAATGAAATCTTATTAACGACAGAACACGCAAAATCTCTAACGAGCGAAAAAACATATAAAACCCTAATAGGTAAAAAAATAGTAGTTTACGTTAATGAAATAAATGATGAGAACAAACCTGTTATCCTGGAAAAGGAGTTAACCGTTTCGGGGTTTGCTGATCAAGAGGATAAGACACCACCGATTAGTTCGTCCGTTTACATTCCTTATTCGACATTAGAATCGGTTTACAGCTTACAAGGTATGGAGTTAAAACCATATCAAATTAATGCTTATGCTGAAAATCGAGATCACGTTGAAAAAATCAAACAGAAAGTTGAAGGTTTAGGTTATTCAAGTTCCAATACAGAAAAGATTCTCGAGCAAGTGACGACTTACTTAGATATGGCGACAATGGTTCTCGCAGGCATAGCTGGAATTTCATTAATTGTATCCGGAATCATGATTTTAGTTGTACTATACATCAGTGTTGTTGAGCGGACACGAGAAATCGGCATCCTCCGAGCAATTGGTGCTAGAAAGAAGGATATCAAACGAATCTTCTTCTCAGAGTCGGCATTGTTAGGTATCTTTAGTGGCTTAATTGCGATTGTAGCTGCAATCGCATTAACCATCATGTTAAACAAGGTTTTACTGGATAGTTTTGGTGCTGAACTCCTTAATCTTACTGTTGGAAATATGTTCTTTGGAATCGCAACCAGCACCGTCATTAGCATTATTGCCGGATTATTTCCATCAGCAAAAGCAGCCAAGCTTGATCCAATGGAATCGCTTAGATACGAATAATCATATACAACTCATCATCCTCAACGGATAGTTACTTTATATCTACATAGGCTATATAGTAATTAGGAGGTGAGGTTTTGGCGGAATATAAAAATAACAAAAAACTGCAAGCTAATATAAAAAGTGCCCAAATTATGAATCGGAATAACAATGGACAGGACCCCGAAGATCAAAAAAAAGATGAGCTAGAACTTTTGGAGAAATACCTGGTTCGCACTGACTCGCCTACTCAAACATAAGCTTTACTTATAAAAAGTTATTCCATAAACTTAAAAAACCGTACGCTGACCAGTTCACGCGTGCGGTTTTTCTTGTTGACTGAGATCTATAATGGAATCGGATTGGTAGGTAAAAGTGCCAGTAAGTGGTCGTTGCGCGATTATCTGCATGGCCATGGCAACTTCTTTTGCTTTAACAGGTTTATACTTCCGCAAACTCCCCACCATGAGGATGCCAAAGATAGGGCTCACAATCATCGCTAATTTTTCTCCTAACCGAAATTCTGATCGATTTCCAAGCAATAAAGAGGGTTGGAAAAAGTGAACAGAAGCTAAACCAAGTTGCTTAATCTCCTGTTCTATCTCCCCCTTAACTCGGCTATAAAAAACCTTGGAGTGGGCATCCGCTCCTATTGCGGTAATCATAAGGAATTTTTGAGCACCTTGCTCTTTTGCTAAATTAGCCATAACAAGTGGGTATTCAAAATCGACCTTTCTAAAGGCAGCTTGGGAACCGGCTTTCTTTATCGTTGTTCCCAGACAGCAGAAAACATCGGTAACTGAAAAAAAGTCTTTGTATGCCTCCAGTCTGTTAAAATCAACTTCGATTTGCACTAATTTTGGGTGCTCAACATCCATTCGTTTGCGGACTAATATTGTAAGTGTTTCATAATCTGGGTTTTCAAGAATGATATTCACTAGCTCATGACCGACCAAACCACTGGCACCTACAAGTAAAGCAGTTTTAATAGTAGTTGGCATAATTTCACTCCAAATCTTAATGGACGGGACTTTGTTTTTTTAGTTTTATTTTTGTCCGTACCCCGACCCAACAAGCAATAATCAACCCACCGATGGAATCGGCAAGTAAATCGACCATGGTGTCTTTATTTCCACCGCCTTGGAGGGTCATATCAAATAATTCATCAGAACTAAATTCATAGACCTCCCATAAGACTCCGCCGAATACAGCAAATGATAGGATGAAAAGGAAGACAAACAATGGTGAAATTTTTTTAGTAGCTTCTCTTTGGACTAGTCGCTCATAGATAGCAATTCCAGCAAAAGCAAGCAGAGAGCCACTAAGCAAATGCAGAAACGTGTCCCACCAGCCATTTCCATACCATCCTAAAATCGAACCTAAGTATTGTGAAGAAAATAAGAATACAATATAGGAAATGATTAGGGGCAGATTAAATTTCCATTTAGTGAAAATTGCCAAAAGCAATGGAACTGCACCGCAGCCAACCCCTCCAAGTGCAACCAGGGCCTTAAACGATTCATTATTTATAAAATAAAAAATAGCAAGAGAACCCATAAACAATACGTACAATAAACAAATGATCATGACCAATTTCCGTTTCAATTTTATCATTCACCGCCTTCCGAAGGATATCAAGTGTTAGTTTATTATAATGCTTAAACTTAGAGTATGCGAAGGTAGAAATCCCTATACTGAAAAAGAAGGATCATTCAGAGACCAAACGAAGCAAGGAATAAGTAACTAGGATGATTACTAATAAAAAAAACCGCACGGCATGCAAAACTCCGTGCGGAAATTGAAAAAAATTCTCAGATAGAACCCGAGGGTTGACTTGTTTTTTTAATAAAAATGTTCTTTAGTCCTGATGGCCGTTGAAAATTCGTTTTCCGGCTTTCCAGAGCTCATTGAAAATGACTGGAAGCAGTGAAAGGGTGATGACGAATATCCAATCCTTCGGTGTTAGGACGTTGATTCCGAATATTTTATTGAATACGGGAATGTTGACCAAGGCTGCTTGAATCGTGATTCCAAGCAAAATCGATCCTATTAGGTATTTGTTGGTAAATAAGCCGACTTGGAAGATGGATTTCTGGTTGCTTCGTAAATTTAAAGCGTGAAACAGTTGGGAAATGCTAAGAGTGATAAATGCCATGGTTTGGGCATGCATGAGTGCACCCTCTGATATATGGCCGAAATCGATTGAAAAGATTGAATTAGCACCTGTGTATAGACTTAGGCCAGCAATAAAAGCAAATAGGGTGATTAGCCCGATTAGAATTCCGTTGACTAGGGTAAATGAACCACTGCCATGGGCAAAAATACTTTCTTTAATGGATCGTGGTTTAGCTTTCATGACATCGGGATCATCTGGGTCAAGCCCAAGCGAGATTGCTGGCAAGGTGTCGGTGATTAAATTGACCCATAAGATATGAATGGCGGTAAGTGGTGCCGGCCAGCCTAGTAAAATGGCAAAGAATAGGGTGATAATTTCACCGAGATTACAGGAAAGTAAAAACAGAATTGATTTCTTGATATTTTGGTAAATATTACGACCTTCTTCAACGGCGGCGACAATGGTGGCAAAGTTGTCATCGGTTAGCACGATATCCGCTGCACCCTTGGCAACATCAGTTCCACTCATTCCCATGGCCACACCTACATCTGCTTGTTGCAATGATGGGGCGTCATTAACACCGTCACCAGTCATGGAAACAATTTCACCGTTTTTTTTGAGAGCTTTGACAATTTTTACTTTATGCTCAGGAGAAACTCGGGCAAAGACACGTACCTTTTTTACTTGTTCGAAGAGCTGGTTTTCACTAAGCGTATTAAGCTCCGAACCAGACATGGTTTCATTTTCTTCAGTTGCGATTCCTAGTTCTTTAGCAATGGCGAAGGCTGTTTTTTGGTGATCGCCGGTAATCATAACCGTTCGGATTCCCGCATTTTTACATTCCTCTATGGAAGCCTTGACTTCTTCTCGAGGTGGATCAATCATCCCAACAAGTCCGAGTAAGACAAGGTCACTTTCGAGCTTTTCTGGCGTAAAGTCAGCTGATGATTTTACTTCTTTGTATGCTAGCGCTAGAACACGTAGTGCATCATCAGACATGGCGTTGGCCTGGGCCTTTACTTTTTCACTTTCGGCAAAGGTAAAGTCAATTTTTTCTCCGTTATACATGATGGATGAGGTCAAGGGCAGGATGCTTTCTAAGGCACCTTTGACCATACAATAGTAACCCTCTGGCTGCTGATGAACCGTAGTCATCATTTTTCGCTCGGAGTCAAAGGCTACTTCAAAAACACGAGGGTATTTTTTGTCTAACTCCTGTTTATCGAAACCAACTTTTCGTGCAGCAGCAACTAGGGCGATTTCTGTAGGGTCACCTGATTGTTCCGCATCAGTCGAGATGGCATCATTACATAGTGACATAGCATCAAAAAAACGTTGTTCATTAGGTGTGTTTACAGCGACTGTCTCAATTGGGATATAGGCACCATCGACATAGACTTTGGTTACGGTCATTTTATTTTGCGTAAGTGTTCCCGTTTTATCGGAACAAATGACGCTAACTGCTCCGAGTGTTTCTACGGCCGGTAATTTACGGACCACGGCTCGCCGTTTGATCATTCTCTGAACACCTAGGGCCAGGACAATCGTTACAATAGCAGGAAGTCCTTCGGGAATTGCTGCAACCGCAAGACTGACAGCAATTAAGAACATGTCTAAGGGATCTCTTCCCTGGAAAAAGCCAATTAAAAAGATGACGGCCGAAATAACAACGGCACCGATTCCTAGAATTTTCCCTAGCTCAGCTAATTTAAGCTGCAAAGGGGTAAATTGGCGTTCTTTACTGCCAAGCATCTCGGCAATTTGACCAATTTCCGTTTTCATTCCGGTGTGGACGACAACTCCAACTCCGCGTCCATATGTAGAAACTGTTGACATAAAAGCCATATTGCGCTGGTCACCTAGGGGAATCTCAGCTTCTGCCTGCCAGTGTGCTTCTTTATCTACAGGTACAGATTCTCCAGTCAACGAAGATTCTTCGATTTTTAAATTTGCTGTTTCAATTAAACGTAAGTCAGCGGGGATAAACCGCCCGGCGTCAATGATAATAATATCGCCTGGAACGACCTGTTCCGAGGGAATCTCTTTAATAATGCCATCGCGCTTGACAATTGCCTTGGGTGTAGTCATCTTCTTTAATTCTTCTAAAGCTTTTTCGGCTTTCGCTTCCTGGATAACTCCTATGGTTGCATTAAGTAATATGACGATTACAATAATGATGGAATCGCTATATTCACCCACTATAATCGAAATGCCTGCCGCCACGATTAAGATGTAGATTAACGGACTTTTGATTTGTTCCAAAAACAGCATGAACATAGACGGCTTTTTATGTTCACTAAATTCATTGGCTCCATACGTTTCGAGACGATTTTTGGCTTCGGTACTTGAAAGGCCTGTTTCTGGATTAGTACTCAAGGCTTCGATAACGTCTGTCCCACTTTTGGTAAACCACATGGCTTTCCCACCTTCCTATGTGTTAATGATGAAAGATTCAGATGATTTTTTTGCCCTTAAAACAAATATTGAATGAATTAATTCGGATTTTTTGGGATTACCCCTGATTTCTCCTGCCCTTCGGGAAAAAAATAGAATTTTCACTAAAAAAACTATATTTATATAAATTCGACAAAAGAGCGAATTACCCTGTCATATATTTTATGTTTTATTAAAAGGAAACAATTGATTTGACAAAAAGAAGTCATTATTATAATATTATCCTTAATTAAAGATATTTTAATTAAAGATATTTTAAGGCTAGGTTTAGGAACAATAATATCCTGTGCTTTTTAAGAAAATCAATTCTAAAGGGGAGAACAATGATGTTAAAAAAAATAGCTAGCAATAATATGTGTCGTAGTAATCTTGGTTGGTTGAGAAGTATATTTCATTTTTCGTTTGCCGAGTATTATAATCCGGAAAATATTAATTTTGGAAAGTTACGGGTCATTAATGACGATTTGATTGCAGCGGGAACCGGTTTTGGTACTCATCCACATAAAGACATGGAGATTATCTCCTATGTTGTTGATGGAAAGTTAACCCATGGTGATAGTATGGGGAATAAGAACGAGATTACTCGTGGTCAGGTTCAATATATGAGTGCCGGAACAGGTGTGCTTCATAGTGAGCATAATTTAGGTGATCAGACAGCGAGACTTTTGCAAATTTGGATTCTACCTGATCGGACTGGCTATGAGCCAAACTATGGTGATTACCGATTTAATTGGGAAGACCGGAAAAATAAGTGGTTGCCGATTGTTTCAAATAAAGCTGGGAATGCTCCAATAAAAATTAATCAGGACGCCAATTTTCACGTGATTGAATTGGATAAGGGGCGGGAAATTGAATTCCCTGTTCCAAAGGGAAGACAGGCATATTTAGTGCAAATTGAAGGAAGTTCAGAAATCAATGGTATTAGCCTAGATATCCGTGATGCCATGGAGATTGTTGAAGAAGATATTACGATTAAGGCAACTGAAACATCGCATATTCTATTGATAGAGTTGGAGAAACAACAAGCTTAAGTTACTAAAGGCAAGGGAGTATTCTGTGTCAGAATTGAGCTCATTTTGTAGATTTGGTAAAAAGATGTTCCGCTTTAAAAAAGTTTGATTAAAAATCCTGTTTATGCAGGATTTTTCTTTTTCAGCAATCGGACCATTGTTTAAGACTAGATTGCAACTATATTTAGAATAAGAAAAGTTAATGGGTAATTTTTAAGAAAGCTTGAATATTTGTTTGTTGAAGGAGGTGTAACCAATGAAAATGAGAGAGGAAGCTATTGATTACTGTTTATCATTAGAAAACACGTATGAAGATTATCCGTTTCGTGATAAGAATTGGACATTGATGCGACACAAAGATAACCGGAAAGTGTTTGCATGGATCTTTGAAAAAGAGGAACATATTTGGATAAATTTGAAGTGCGAACCCGGTTGGCGGGATTTTTGGCGTCAACTTTACAGTTCGGTCGTTCCAGCATACCATCTAAATAAAGATCATTGGAATTCAATTATTCTAGACGGTACCATTCCAGAAGAAGAAATATACGAAATGATAAGAAAAAGTTATCATTTAACAAAAGTAAAATTATCAATGCTTCCGAAGATAGAGAACTGATTGGAATCATTAGTTTACATACTGAAAAGATCTAAGAGTTTTGCTGATAAGGGGAAAAGGAAAAACCTGCTGCATCCACTGTTTGGGGATGTTGGCAGGTTTTTTTTTACAAAAGTAATTTCAAATTAGGGTTTGCCATCATAATATAGGAAAAAGGCCCAAAAAAAGCGATTTGTGGGAGTGGATTCCGAATGGAAGACAATAATTTTCGTTTTGAAACAGAGGTCATTCATGCTGGGTATGAATCGAATGAACATCAGGGGAGTGTGGTGCCGCCATTGTATCAAACTTCGACTTTCTCGTTCACTAGTGCGGAGCAAGGGGAAAAGCGGTTTGCTGGACTTGAGGATGGCTTTGTTTATTCGCGCTTGGGAAATCCAACGGTCAAGATTCTTGAGGAGCGGATGGCGGTTATTGAAAAAGGGGAGGCAGCTTTAGCTTTTTCTTCGGGGATGGCGGCGGTTTCAGCTGTATTGGTGGCTTTGACGAAAACGGGTGATCATATTCTTTGTTCTAAAGGCGTTTATGGTTGTACGTTTGGTTTGTTGGAATTATTCAAGCGAAAGTATGGGATTGATCACGATTTTTCGTTAATGAATTCACGGGAATTACTGGAGCAGGAAATACGGCCCAATACGGCTTGCATTTATATCGAAACTCCGATTAATCCGACGATGCAGCTGGTTGATTTAGTGATGGTGGCGGGTGTGGCTAAGGAAAAAGGGATTCTGGTGGTGGTTGATAATACTTTTTGTTCGCCTTATTTACAAACTCCATTAACCCTTGGCTGTGATGTTGTCATCCATAGTGCCACTAAATATATAAGTGGTCATGGTGATGTGATTGCCGGATTGGCGATTGGGAGTAGGGAGTTTATTAGGAAGGTTGCACGGACGACACAAAAGGATATTGGTGGTATTATCTCGCCGTTTGATGCTTGGCTGTTGTTGCGGGGATTGAAAACATTGGCGGTTAGGTTGGACCGGCATTGTGAAAATGCAGCGAGGATTTTTGATTTTTTAAAAGGCCATCCGAAGATTGACGCTGTTTTTTACCCAGGCGATCCCGAACACCGCGATTACTCGATTATGATGAAACAAATGAAAAAGGCCGGCGGTTTGATTTCTTTTACTTTAAAAGGAACAAAGGAAACGGCGCAGTCATTTTTGAATAAGTTGAAGTTGATTAAAATTGCTGTGAGTCTTGGTGATGCAGAGACGTTAATTCAACATCCGGCTACGATGACTCATGCGGTTATTCCTAAAGAAGAACGTGAAAAAATGGGGATAAGCGATACGTTGCTGAGATTATCGGTTGGTCTTGAAGCATGGGAGGATATAAAAGCGGATTTAGAGGCTGCTCTTAATAAAATAAATCTATAATTCTTCCGTAATAAAATTGTAACTACAAATGTCGGATTTTTGACGGTAAACGAAAAACCCATTGGCGTGCAATGGGTTTTTTAATAGTTAGGTTAAAACGAATTTCTTGATGGTGGCTCCTGACCAAGGTCCTGCCGATTTTAAGATTAATTCAAATCGCCACTAATTTTTTCAGCCGTT
>CALCRD010000382.1 GCA_937894355.1 uncultured Bacillus sp. | reverse complement strand
TTGTTAACGTAAATGGATACTCCTCATCTGGCAGTTCAATCGGCTGTGTATAATCAACCGGAATGAAGCTGGATTTTTTCTCCTGGTCTTGAGTTTCTTCATGGAAATGTCGATGAAGGAGCTCAGTTCCTGGATGAGTTTCATCTGGACAAGGATAGTGAATACTATAGGCCTCATCAAGACGAGCATATGAAATACCGCCAAAGTTTTCCCAGGCTAACTGACGCACTTCATCCCAAATCTCTTCACTCGATTGATAAGACATATTGTATCCCATAATCGTAGCTAACTCACATAGAATTTCCCAATCCTCTTTAACATTAGGATGGGCTTCGATCGCCTTACGAACTCTTTGAACACGGCGGTCTGTGTTGGTATACGTCCCGTCCACTTCACCCCATGATTTCGCAGGTAAAACAACATCTGCCATCCGAGCAGTTTCAGTAAGAAAAATATCTTGAACCACAAGTAAATCCAAATTTTCTAGCAATTTTCTGGTGTGATTCATATTAACATCAGCCATTAATGGATTTTCACCAATAACATATAAGGCTTTAACTGCCCCAGTCTCCATTCGATCAAACGTTCTCGTTTGGGTGTCACCAACAACTGAATTAATTAATACACCCCAGTGGTCTTCAAAGCGCCCTCTGTATTCATCATCAATGATGCTACCTCCACCAGTTAATTGATTTGGAAGGCAACCCATATCTCCTGCACCTTGAACATTATTTTGTCCACGAAGTGGCATTATACCTGTACCAATTTTACCAATATTACCTGTTAACAGGGCAAGGTTTGCAATATCAAAAACGTTATTCACGCCACAATGATGTTCAGTAATTCCCAGTGTATAGGCAATCATCGACTTACCTGATGTTGCGTAGTCTCTCGCTGTCTCGATAATATCCTCCACTGATAAACCAGTGATATCAGCAGCAAATTCTGGAGTATATTGTTCAACCTTTTTCTGTAATTGTTCAAAAGCAACCGTTTTTCGAGTAACAAACTCTTTATCAAACAAACCTTCTTTAATGATAACGTGCATCATCGCATTGATTAAGGCAATATCTGCACCAACATTAATCGGCAAATGACGGTGAGCAACCTTCACCATATCTATTTTACGAGGGTCGACCACGATGATTTTGGTCCCAGCTTTCGCTGCTTTTTTCATTCGATTACCAATAATCGGATGTGCTTCTGTTGTATTTGATCCCATAAGGAGCAATACTTTTGCTTCATGAATATCTTCTAATCTACTTGTTGGAGATCCACTTCCAAAAACAGTCGCCAGACCGGCGACGCTAGGAGCGTGTCAGGTTCGGTTACAACCATCAATATTATTACTACCAATTACCGTCCGCAAAAACTTTTGGGTAACGAAATTGGATTCGTTTGTTGCTCTGGCACAAGCGAACATTGAAATTGCCTCTGGGCCAAATTGAGTTTTAATTGTATTTAGTCGTGTTGCGATATATTGTAAGGCTTCCTGCCAAGATACTTCTACAAGCTCTCCCGCCTTACGAATTAATGGCGTTTTAAGTCTAGATGGAGCATGAACATATTTATATGCAAAAGCACCCTTCACACAAGTTTGTCCAGCATTAACAGGTGCATTTTTGTCTCCTCGGATTCTCTTAATCTGATTGTCCTCCACTTCTACAAGCAGCCCACAACCTGTCCCACAGTATCCGCAAACCGTTTTAATTACTTCTGTTGCCACGATTTCGCCTCCAGTTGCATTGAATTATATTAATAATTATATTACCATATTAACCGAGAAATTGAGGAAAAGGTATAGAATTTTAAGAATAAATATTAGAAAAAGTTGTCTTATTTTCGTTACTTCTATTATTTGTTAATTCTTAAAATTATCAATTTAAACTTAAACAAACTACTTATGTTGAAAATCACCAGTAATTAATCGGATAAATATCTTAAGCAATATACGCTGGCAAAACAATATTAAAGGTTGTTCCTTTATCAACTTCACTTTCAATATAAACATTACCATTATGGCTCTCAATAATTTTAAAGCTTACCATCAAACCTAGGCCGTTCCCTTCTTCTTTTGTTGTAAAGAACGGTTCTCCTAATTTTTTCAACTTCTCTTCAGATATACCTATACCGGTATCTTGAATTGAAATTTGAACAGTATCATGTTGTACATATGTGGAAACTCGGAGATCTCCTCCATTTGGCATCGCCTCGATACCGTTTTTTACAAGATTCAAGAATACCTGTTTTAAGCGGTCTTCATCACATTCAACTTGAATAATGTCATCACAAGATTCAAAATGCAATTTGACATGCTTCTTCCTGGACTCAAAATCTAATAAAGTGAGGACATCTGCAATAATCGGAACAATATTTTTCTCTTCCAAATTAGCTGTTTTCGGTTTAGCCAAAACCATAAATTCCTCAACAATGGTGTTGACGCGGTCAATCTCATCGAGGATGATTTCCAGATATTCTAGCCTTTCAGGATTTTTTTCATCCAATTGAAGAAATTCGGCATAGCCCTTCATTGAAGTAAGTGGATTACGAATTTCGTGGGCAACACCTGCAGCTAATTGTCCTACAGCAGCCAATTTGTCTTGACGATGCAATATCTCTTCTGTCTTTTTCCGCTCAGTAATATCATTATGAATACCTAAATATTGGTAAGGGATTCCATTTTCATCCACAAATGGAACAATGGTTGTAGCCACCCAAAAGGTGGAGCCATCTTTAGCTTGATTCCGCAATTCGCCCTTCCAAACTTTCCCGGATTCAATTGTTTGCGTTAATTCATTTATATAACCTTTTGTATGATAACCCGAATTAATCATATTAAAGGCTTTTCCAATTAATTCTTTTCGATCATACTTGGCAATCTCACAGAATTTTTCATTCACATTTGTAATGATCCCATCTTCATTTGTAAAGGCAATAATTGAAGACTGATCCAAGGCAAACTTAATGTCACTAATTTCCTTTAATGAATTTCTTAAATTTGTTTCGGCTTGTTTTTTTGCAGTAATATCCTTTCTAATCGACACATATTGGTAAGGTCTTCCCTTTTTATCAAGAAAAGGCACAATAGTTGTATCGACCCAATAGACCGAGTTATCCTTTGCTTGATTAAGGATTTCTCCCTTCCATACATTCCCACCGGAGATTGTATCCCACATGTTTTTAAAAAAAGCTTTAGAGTGATACCCCGAGTTTAATATTCTGTGGTCTACACCCACTAATTCCGTTTGTGAATATTTCGATATTTCCACAAACTTATCATTTGCGTAAGTGATGATCCCCATGGGATCTGTTATGGCAACAATAGAAGATTCATTTAGCGCCGAAGTAATATCTCTTAAGGATGTGTCACTTATTAACAGACGCTTGCTAATCAAGGCACTTGAGCTAGTCAGACCCACTAATATAATAATTGAAACAAATAGGATTAAATAAATAATGAAGGTTTCTGAAGTTGTTATTGAAGATGCAACATTTTTGTTTTGTTCAAAAATTGAAGCTCTCGTTAATAAATAGAAGCCTTCAACAAACGTTGCAGTTATTAAGAATAAACTGACAGGTCTTAACCAAACATGTCCCAATCTGGAAAAGCCATTTGTATGAAACAACATCCAGAAGAAAAACAGGAATGCTCCAAAAACAACTAGTAATGCCAGAAGCATGATTCCGGTGCTATAACGAAGAGAAAGATTCATCGAATACATTCCAAAAATATGGTTGGACAAAATGGCCATTGTCATTAGGAAACTTGCACTGGTAATATTTTTAAATTTTACCAAATTGCCAGTAACTTGGTAAAAGGCCATACCTGTAAAGGAAATTCCTACAATCAATGAGAGTACGCTAATTAGAAGGTGAAATGAAAGCAATTCATTCAAATTATTAGCTAACAATCCTAGAAAATTCATTACCCATATACTTACTCCCATTGAAATTGTTCCGCCTATGAACAACAATCTTTTATTCTGTATGGATGTATTTAATAATGAGAATAAATTTAAACCGGCATAGGAAGATACCATCGTTAAAATAATTGCCAGCATCATAATGAGTGGACTTGAAGGAACAATCATTTATCCAGCTCTCCCTTCAATATGTCTTTTTTCTTTATCCCGTCATAAAAGTAAAAGGGTAACTCTCCTCTTAGGAGATTTAACTGCCATTCGTGGCTTATCCATGGATTAAATAATATAAATAAGTTAGGTTTGGCAATCCAGGATTGTTTCTTATCTACTATGATTGTAAGGGAAAAGTAATTGGAATGGAAGAGAAATTTGTCGATTTTTCAACATTTTTCTACAAATTTCTCGCCTTTTCCCATTATTTGGGTATGCTTTCTGAAAATTTCGCAACCTTTTTCTTCTTATTATTTATTTGGAGGAGTTTTTTATTCAGCCACTTACTATCGTTTCCTATTTCCATTAATCACATTGTCATTGTGATAAACAACTATCCCTTAAACCTTATTATATTGCCTTTCCAATAGTTTGCATAATCATTTTCCAGTAGTACTAAATTATTTTTTAAATATTTAGTTTTTTTATAAAAAAAGGCTATACAAAATTCCGAAACCATAATATACTGTTTTATAACAGATACAAACTTTATAAACTGTATTATAAAAAGGAGGAGTTTTTCGTGTTATATCAAAACAGTGCTGAAAATTTTCGTCAATCGTCAAGTAAGGTTTGTCCTGAATGTGGTGAACATATGAGTGAGCAAGAGCAGTCATATATCCAGGAATGTGACCGTTGTCTATCTAAAAAGGAGGGATTGTAATGTTAATGTATAATAAAACTGAGACTTTAATTAAGTTACCAATAAGCGTATGTCCTCAATGCGGTGACCACATGAGTCAGCAAACAGAACCATTCTTACAAGAATGTGACCGCTGTTTATCTAAAAAAGAAGAATAAAAAAAACGGCCAATAATTGGCCGTTTTTTACTTTCACAAACTTTCATTTTTTGTTTTATTCATTAGAAGTAATAATCCTTACAGTTAGAAAGGCAGTTTTGTCCCTCGCTAATTCCTTAATATTACACTTTCTCTCCCCTGCTCCATTTTTTCAATGTTTATTAACCAAATATTTAAAGCAACACCGATAAATGCCAGGATACTGAAAAACAAATAGACTGTGGAAATATTAAACTGATCATAAATGATTCCGCCAAAAAAAGTACTGAACCAATTTCCCAGTCCATTGCCAATTGCTGAATAAATGGTGATAGCCGATGCCGCCATGTGGATAGGGGTAATCGCCCGGATATATTGAAGCGCTGCTGGGATAAAGAGCCCTACGGAAAGTCCTTGAAGAACAGATGTTATGTAAACCACCGCAAGACTAGGTTCTGTATAATAAAATAACCATCTTATTAATGAAATAATTCCCGCTAATGTAGCGATTGGCATAAGCCCGAGTTTTTCTATCCATCCCCCTGAGAACCGCATAAATGGAATTTCAGAGAGAACTGCAATGAGAAAAGCGATGCCAATTCCGGTGTAAGTACCACCGCGGTCAGCAACAAACAAGCCAAAATAAACATTATTTGCTAAATTAGGACCAAAGATCATAAAGGTTATCATCAAGAAAATGATGAATTTTTTATAGGTAAAAATTTCCCTCATACCAGAAATCACATGTTTGTTCCCAGCAACCTTTTCTTGTGGTAATTGACCTCCCAAAAACGAGGAGACAGTCAAGGCAATAAAGAACGCATAAAAAATTACTGTTTCATTGGTTTCAGATAATCTTCCCATAATAAATACGGCTAAACCAAAGCCAAGTGAACCAAAGAGTCTAACGTTTCCATAATGGACCCTAACTTTGCTCGTATACTTTAATGATAAACTATCTGAAATTGGGATGATTGCACTCTGAAACAAGGCAACTAATACAGCAACCAAAACAAATAAATAATATGAAGAAAACAGCAAATACCCCAAAGAAAAGACTCCAGAAAGGAATGTCGTAATCGATAGGACTTTAACTGGGGAATTAGTTTTGTCCGAAATTATCCCCCAAATAGGTTGAAAGAAAATCATCATAATCGGACTTACCGACATGATTGTTCCGATTTGATATCCCTTTAAATGCTCTACTTCACTCAGATAAACACTTAACAATGGGAAAAGACTACCTATTCCAAAGAAAGTCAGTAAGTAAAAACCTTGCATAGTTAGAATGTTTCGTTTTACTTTTTTAGTCAGCACGGGGTCCGTTTCCTCCCTAGCAAAAAACGATAGCCAATTATTACGCAAGGTACATTGTATCATTTTTAAAGAATTTAACGCTATGGTAAAACAACAAGGCTACGAAAACAGCCAACAGCAAAGAAGGCATACCCTCATTGGTATGCCATGTAAATAAGCCTATTTTATTCTGGTAATACTTTAATTTCTGATACTTTTTTCATTTACTTCTATATTATATGTGGCAACACAAACGGTAAAAATGTTGATATTAATACTGCCGCTAGACCCATGGCAACACCAGCTACAGCACCTTGTAACTCCCCTTCTTTAGCGGCTTCAGCCGTTCCAATCCCATGAGCAATGGCACCTAAGGAAAGACCCCTAGCAAACGGATGATGAATATGGAACAATCCCATTAACCAAGGACCAAACATGGCCCCGCACATTCCCGTAATCATAACGATGGCTGCCACAAGAATGGTATCACCACCAATAATTTTTGACACTTCTGAAGCAACTGGTATGGTAACTGATTTTATGCTTATAGAAGTAAGCATCCATTCTGCTAAGTGAAACATTTTCGCTATATAGAGAGCTGATAAAATCGTCACAATCGTTCCAATTGAAAGACCCAAAATAGCGGGTAGGAAATAGGATTTTAGCAATGAACGATTCCGATATAAAGGGACTGCTAAAGCAACAGTTGCTGGTCCGAGGAGATAGGTCATGATATCTTTCGCGAAACTGTATTCTTGATAGGATACATGGCTAATAAGTAAAATCAAAATGATGATCATAGAACTCAAAAACACCGGAGTGGTAAAAGGTGAAGGATGTTTTAACGATATTTTTCTAGAAACAATATAAACCACCAATGTTAAAATGATACTATAAACGGTGATAATCATGCTCAATTTGGATCGCTTCCTTTCGTTTTACAAGAGCTTGTGAAAGAGATCCAGAAACAATAATTCCTAACATGGTGCTTACAACCAAAGCAGTAAGCAAACCTAGACCACTTTTAATAAAGACCGACCCCAGGGTCATTAATCCTACAGAAATTGGGATAAAAAAGAACGAAAGATGCTTAATCAGCACCCCGGATGCAACTTCAACCCATTTCAGACGGATTACTCCAGTCCAAAGTAAAATAAATAATAACAGCATCCCCATAACATTTCCTGGCAAAGGAATATGGGTGAATTTAACAATCCACGTACCAAGCTCATTAAGCAATAAGAGGATGGCCAATTGCAATATTATCTTAATAATTTTTACTAACTGCAAGAAACATTCCCCTTTCCACTTTTAATTAACTTGTGAATGCTTATCCTCTTATCTCCACATACTATTTGTGTTAAATGACTAACACTCCAAAATTAAACTTAATAGCATTTTATTATCATTTACACAATTTTTGTAATTTTCTTATATTAGTATTATATATAATTTTAAAGATTTTACAATAAATTCTGAATTTAAATACTTAGACAATTCACTATTTTTTCGCATTTCTGAAGTGTTCACACAATGTCCATATGATTTCGCGACATTTTTCCTTATCTTAGTAAGGGGGAGGGAAATAATTATGAAAAAATTATATGTGATAGTTCCAACAATTATCGTCGTTTTAATAACAATAGGGATCTCATTTTTTCTTATTAGAGATGCAACTGCTACAATTCCTGACGAATTAACGTTTGTCACCTCCGAAGGAGAAAAATACAATTTCGGAGAAGCAGATAAAAAACTTAAATTAATCGAATTTATGTATGGTAACTGTCCGGATATCTGTCCAACAACAACACAAAAAATGACCTTATTGAAGAAAGATCTTCAAAAGGCCGGAGTATTTGGAGATAAAGTCCAATTTGTTACTATTACAATTGACCCTTATAACGATACTCCTGAGCAAATATCCAAATATCGAGATAACTTCGATATTAAAAATGATGGTAATTGGTTCTTTTTAACTGGGGATCAAAATAATATCGTAAAAAGTCGGGAAAATTTAGAGGCTATTACCGATACATTTAATTTTCAGTATCGCGATCCTGGAAATGGGTATTATATCCATTCTTCACTCATATTTTTAGTAGATGAAAACAATCAATTTATTAAAAAATTCCCAATGGGTGAGGATTTTAACAAAGATGATGTCTACGATACAATTATGGACGAAATCTAAAGCTATTTTACTTCAGTGGAATTTTGGGTTTGGGGTCCCTTCATTCCTTGTGATGAATAAAATAAAGAAGCGATGAAATCACGTTCATCGCTTCTTTATTTTGTTATTATTTCAATACCTTAACTAGCAGTAAAACCCCCTTTATGGACGTTTCACTTTATGAAAGAACTTTGGTTATAGTTGAAGAGTGTTTAGGTTGAACTAACGTCATGAGGAACTGAGATCTTGGCTTAGTAAAGCTTACGTTAATTCCTGAATCTTTTAATTTTTTCACAAAGTCAACCAAGTGCTTTTTAGCCATTTTAAAAACCCCTTTATTCGTGACGACTCTCTATTATTGTACACTAAAATGATAAGAAAAAAATGAATAAATTCTGAAAACTAGTTGATTTTTTTTGCTTTTCATAACTTTCTGTTATATAGGATATCAAATAATTTATCGAATCCTAAATATCTGGTAAAATGGACCATTTCACCAATAACAAGTCATAAATATTTAGGTATTCCCTGTAAATAATTCGCTCCTTCCCACTTTTAATGGTATAATTCTTTAGATTATGTTTTTGGAGGCAATGCAAAATGATTACAGTAAGCAATGTAAGTTTACGATACGGTGACCGAAAGTTATTTGAAGATGTCAATATTAAATTTGCACCTGGAAATTGCTACGGATTAATTGGTGCAAATGGAGCAGGTAAATCAACATTTATTAAGATATTAGCTGGAGAGCTGGAAGCTCAATCTGGTAATGTTTCTCTAGGACCTGGCGAACGACTAGCAGTATTAAAACAAAATCATTTTGAATTTGAAGAGTTTGAAGTACTTAAAGTTGTTATTATGGGCCATACAAAGTTGTATGAAATTATGCAAGAAAAAGATGCTATCTATATGAAAGCTGATTTTTCTGATGAAGATGGTATGCGTGCCGCTGAACTTGAAGGTGAATTTGCCGAATTAAATGGTTGGGAAGCTGAATCTGAGGCCGCTATTTTGCTTAAAGGGCTTGGAATTACCGAAGAACTTTACGACAAAAAGATGGCAGAATTAACTGGTGGAGAAAAGGTTAAAGTCCTTCTTGCCCAAGCACTGTTTGGAAAACCAGATGTTTTACTATTAGATGAACCAACGAACCATTTGGATATTAAAGCAATCCAATGGCTTGAAGATTTTTTAATTAACTTTGAGAATACTGTCATAGTGGTTTCTCATGACCGTCACTTCTTAAATAAAGTTTGTACCCATATTGCCGATTTAGATTTCGGGAAAATCCAAGTCTATGTTGGTAACTATGATTTTTGGTACGAATCAAGTCAACTTGCTCTTAAGATGGCTCAAGATACCAACAAGAAGAAAGATGAAAAAATTAAAGAACTGCAAGCCTTTATTGCCCGTTTTAGTGCCAATGCTTCAAAATCAAAACAAGCAACATCTCGTAAAAAACTATTAGACAAAATTTCCTTAGATGATATTAGACCTTCATCTCGTAAATATCCATATGTCGGTTTTACTCCTGAAAGAGAAATCGGTAATGACCTGCTACGAATTGAAGGCTTAACAAAAGAAATTGATGGAGTTAAAATTCTTAATGATATTAACTTAATCATGAACAAAGATGATAAAATTGCACTTGTTGGAAAAAATGAATTAGCTCGTACTGTCCTATTTAAAATTTTGACAGGCGAAATGGAAGCAGATAGCGGCTCATTTAAATGGGGTATTACCACTTCCCAAGCTTATTTTCCAAAGGATAATGCTGAATTCTTCGAAGGTAGTGAGCTTTCACTAGTTGATTGGCTACGTCAATTTTCTCCTAAAGACGATAGCGAAAGCTTCTTAAGAGGATTCCTTGGTCGGATGCTCTTCTCAGGTGAAGATGTATTAAAGAAAGCAAGTGTCCTTTCAGGTGGCGAAAAGGTTCGCTGTATGCTATCAAAAATGATGTTGAGCGGATCGAATGTATTACTTCTTGACGAACCAACTAACCATTTAGACCTTGAGTCCATTACAGCATTAAATAATGGTTTAATAAATTTCAAAGGTTCATTAATTTTCTCTTCACATGACCATCAATTTATCCAAACACTTGCCAACCGCATTGTTGAACTTACACCGAGTGGTATTGTTGATAAACAAATGACCTATGACGAATATCTTGAAGATACTAAACTTCAAAAACAAATAGCTGAAATGTATAACGAAGCATAAACGACCTTCTTATACGAAAAGCGGAAGCGCCTTGGTCAGCGGCGTATGAACTTATAGCCCATCGACTGAGATAAAGG
>CALCRD010000381.1 GCA_937894355.1 uncultured Bacillus sp. | reverse complement strand
CAATGTTGATGTTTATCGAAAAAAATTCGTCGTAAAATATTGTTCTCCATAAAATTTGAGGTCTACCACAGAATCAATGACTGTGGTAGACCTCAAATTTTATGCTTTCTTATCTTTTAAAAAAGTTCACAAAAGTTCACATTTGATTTAAGATTTGATTTCTCACCTTTAAAAGAAAGCCCTAAGATACAAAGTTATTAACGAAATAAACGTATTTAACATCTTAAAGTCCACTGGCAGCGTAGAGGTCAGGGGTTCGAGCCCCCTATTCTCCATATCGAATTAAAAGTATAAAACCTTAGTTACACAAGGTTTTATCCTTTTTTTATTTACCCAGAAGCAATAAGGTTCACTCTCTGATTTCTAATTTCCAAACGCTTCTACTTGGATTGTCGGTACTTTGAATTTTCAAATTCCACTTATTTTACTGATTCTTTTCTTCATTATGATCAAAGCTGAATTCAATGAGTCCTACAATCATTCCTACAACTATTTGTGTTTCTGTTTGAATGGTAATGGAATCCATAAAAAAATCGACAAGAGCAATCAATAACCAATTGACTAAGAAGTAGATGATAAACATTACTAACTTGGTTGCTGGATTATTTTTGAAGACAGTCAACAGGATTTCAAATGTTTTTATTAAAATTTCCCCAAACATTCCGAGAAGTAAATAAAAGATGACGAAAAGAAATAGCGAAAATAAAGAATGATATTGAACTCCTAATAACTTAAAAACACCTAAAATACCAAAATAATAGCCTGCTATTACAATGCCAATTGCCACGACAATTAGTACAGTTATAACTGACACAATGACAATTTTCATTCTTAGCGTTTCTTCTTTGAAAGGTATATTTTCCTCCTTCAAGTTTATCCCTCCTCAATTTATTGCGGATTACCAACAGAAATATCCCTCTTTTCTGCATGTCTTTGAGTCGTTAGCGAAGCAAAAACGAGGGGAAATGCCCGTTTAATTCCACTATTAATTATCGGCGGAGGATGAGGATCGCTCACCGAATGCTAGTGGGATTTTATGTAAATATTACCAATTTTATCGTTTGTTGTCTAATAAGGAAAATTAAGTTTATGTAAATATTCATAAAGGTGGATTAGAAAACAAAGAAAAAAGCCATTCCTGATTAAAAATTCGGGAATGGCTTTTTTCTGTTAGTTGCTGCTGGATTTGAATAAACCTTAAGAACGATTCCCTTTATGCTCGATTGACGGCTTTCATGGGAATCAAAACGACCCAATGATTCCCAGCATATGCCTCAAACCCATGTTAAGGGAATCGTTGCGGGCGAACGATTCCCTTTATGCTCGATTGATGGCTTTCATGGGAATCAAAACGATCCTACGATTCCCGACATATGCCTCAAACGCATGTTAAGGGAATCGTTGAAGAGGAACGATTCCCTTTATACTCGATTGACGGCTTTCCAGGGAATCAAAGCGGCCCAACGATTCCCGGCATATGCCTCAAACGCATGTTTAGGGAATCGTTGAAGAGGAACGATTCCCTTTATACTCGATTGACGGCTTTCCAGGGAATCAAAGCGGCCCAACGATTCCCGGCATATGCCTCAAACGTATGTTAAGGGAATCGTTGAGAGCGAACGATTCCCTTTATGCTTGGCTGACGACCTTTCAGTAATATAAAACTGTATAAAAAGCCACATACTTCACGAAAACACTCTTCTATTATTAGCTTAGGTTTATCCGCTTTTTTCTAAAGGATCGTATTGAACAATTGTATCCGCATCACTTTGGAGGAGATTTAGAAAAATGTCAGCGATTTGTGGATCAAATTGGGTGCCTTTGTTATTTTCGATTTCATTCATCGCATATTCTAAACCCATTTCACTTTTATAAACACGCTTGGAAATGATGGCATCAAAAGAGTCAGCAACAGCAATGATTCGAGCTGGTAGCGGGATTTGCTCACCTTTTAACCCGTGCGGATAACCTTTTCCATCATATCTCTCGTGATGATAGAGCACCATGTCAATTATTCCACTATTTTTAAAGGCTGAAATGTATTTAACGATTTCATACCCTAATAAAGGGTGCCGTTTAATGTTTTCAAATTCACATGCTGATAACTCGGTAGGCTTACTTAGAATCGATTCAGGGATTCCAATCTTACCTATGTCGTGTAATAATCCACCGATATAGATATTTTCACATTGTTCTTCCGATAGATTCATTTCCTTGGAAATTTCCAAAGCGTATTTTGCCACATTCTCAGAATGATTGGCTGTGAAGGTGTCTCTTGAATCCATAGATTTGGCTAACGTCAATATTAATTCCGTCTTTTGTCTTTTCATCTCATGGTATTTTTTAATTACCTCTGATGCTATAAAGGTGACGATTAGATAAACGATAAGGCGGGTGAGAAAAGCGGTAGGGTTTTTAAATTCCTCGACATTCACTACTATGGCTCGAATTACCACAGCCGCTGAACACGATAGAAATAAAAACCATCTCGATTTTCCCGAAAAGCCCATTCCCAAAAATATGGCTGTGAGCACGTTGAGAGAATTGAATTGGGGTAGTACATTTGTTATTGCTGGGGCCACAATTAAAAATGCGAAATAAAGGTAACGAAAAACAAGAAAATTACCTAAAAAGAGATTAATCTTTATTGCCAAATGTACCACCTCTTTTCAAAATGGTAAAACGGGAAACCACCTATAATAATTATTATAAATTTAATTTATCACGATATGTTTCGTTTTCAACGTTTATAAACGTTATTTCTATGACAATTTATATCAACGAGGGGTAAGATTTCCTTTTCTTAGCAACAATTCAACTCTTAACGCCCATGAATACACCATACAAAGATTCAATTTCAGATTCCAGTGCGTTTTAATAATCGCTTGATGGCCCTGTTTGATTCTTTTAGGACATCATCTAAATCTATCGTAAGAAGTTTGCGGTCCTTCATTACAATTACTCCATTGACCATTGTCAAAACAAAATCGGAAGCGTTAGCAGAATAGACGATGCGAGTATAAATATTCTCTTCTGTGTTCACTTCATACTCATTTGGCCATGAATGTGGTTTTCTTAAGTCGAGGATTGCCAGGTCAGCTTTCTTTCCAACTTCTATACTGCCAATTTCTTTTTCAAGACCCAGAGAACGAGCTCCGCCAAGAGTGGCCATTTCAAAAGCCGTCTTGGCGCTTGGCTGAATGGTTGGATTCTGATGCAAACCCTTTTGGAGGAGAGCAGCTAAACGAGTTTCCAAAAGATTGTCGAGATTATTATTGTCGGAACCATCTGGACCTATTCCAATATTGACGCCCCTTGCAAGCATTTTTGGGATGGGAGCGATTCCAGATGCCAGATATAGATTGGCCGATGGGCAGTGAGATACATGACAACCCTGTTTGGCCATAATCTCGATTTCATTGTCATCTAAATGAACGCAATGAGCTAGGACGGTTCTTGGGTTAATCAAGCCAACGGAATCGTAGTATTCCACTTCGCGCATACCAGTCCGTTCCAATACTACCTGTTCTTCCACTTCAGTTTCCGCGGCATGTGTATGAACATGCGCTCCATATTTCTCAGAAAAATTAGCTGTTAATTTCAAAAGCTTTGTAGTACAGAAAGGGGCAAATCGAGGCGCAAAGCAGTAACGCAGTCGGCCACCTAAAAGTCCATCCCATTTTTCAAACAAATCAACACTCTCGCCGAAGGCAACATCTGTTGGTTGAATCATTATTTCCGGTATATCTACGCCAGGCTCCGTTTGATCAATCATCGCTTTCCCAGCAAACCCTCGAATGCCTGTTATGGCCATCGCTTCGAAACAGCTATCCGTATGGAATGTTGTCTCCATATCGTAAATAGATGTGGTACCGTTCAAAAATAGCTCAGAAATCCCTAACATACTCGACCAAAAATTGGAGTCACTATCATGCGCAGCTTCTAATCTTAATGTAGTATTAAGCCATTGTTCTAATGCTTGGTCGGCTACAAGGTTGCGCTGAAGTGTTTGAGTCAAATGGAGATGAGTCTGAACAAACCCTGGAATGACAATCTTCCCCTTGGCATCGATTACTTCATCAACTTTTTCGAGTTCATTTGCACAATCTCCAATAGCTTTAATACGAGTCCCGACTACGAGAATGTCTTGATTGTACAAAACATCTCGTCTCCGATTCATAGTGACAATGGTTGCTCCACGGATTAATGTACGTTTTTTATTCTTCAAGTTTTCTTTCTTTTCTACTTTCTCTGACACAGGGATCCCTCTTTCATAAAAATATAGTTAAACCCTTAATAGGCCTAAGTATTTACCGCCCTTTAACAAAAATTAAATTCCCTATTATTAAATGTGTCAGGCATTTTTTTGTGAAGGCGTTCGCCCTTTATCTACAGACAATATCAAGCCGTTTTCACCTTTTTTTGGTACTATTTATTATTTAGGCAAAAATTTGTCAATAATGAACATTGTAGAAATATGTCAAACGATTTAGATAATGATATAATCAACTTAAGAAACATGCTTTTTAGTTCCCACTGCAAAAGTTAATTGATATTCATCCAATATTTTTCCAACAACATTTGTGATTTTGTCACAAATTAGACAATTACTTAACTTATTGAATGTTTCTTTTTATCAACTGAAGTATTACAATACGACTATAAAAATTAAGGAGCGAGACAGATGAAATTTCCTAAAGAAATTATTTTAGAATCTATTGCTGAAGGTAAAAACCATGATGCTTACGGATTAGAATTTGTTCAAGAACTTGGTAATGATGATGCAGGCTATTCTGAAATGATAGTCGTAATTTTCAAATACAAAGAGAAATTCTACAGCGTTGATATCCAACACATTAACGGCGAAAACAACTACGATCATTGGGGCGAAGAGGTTGATTGCCCAGAAGTGGTTCGAAAAGAAGCAATCCAGTATTATTGGCAAGAAGTAAAGTAAAACCAATTTATTTGCCTGAAAAAATCACTCTCAAAATGAGAGTGATTTTTTTTTGCTATGCTGTGTCAAACATGGCTGTTGATTTCCTCTCCAGGCGCTTCGCTTTCCGCGGGCGGTAGCAGGGAGCCTCCTAGGCGCTTTGCGCCTATGGAGTCTCCCCTGCCCCGTACTCCCGCAGGAGTCTTCGCGTCTTCCGTTCCAATCAACATGTTCATTAACACATCTTTGCAAAAATCGGATATCCCTTTAATAATTTTGTTTTTCTACTATATTCCTGTAATTATCGTGAATAATATTATAAATGTTTGAATTTGTTAGAAAATATAGAATTCAATCTACCATTAATGAAAATTCGTTGTTATAATATAACTAATATGATATGGGGGAATAGTATTATGAGGACGATGACATTATTATGGGTTCTTATTTTTATCATAATAGGAACTGCTTGTAACAACAACGAACAAGTAAATACAATAACTACCGAGACAAAAGATATGCCCTCGCTTTCCATTATTGCCGATTCAGAGCAAGCATTAGCTTTGTTTAAAAAGGAAGAAAAAAATATCGCTAAGAAATTTGGGGTTAAATTAGAGTATCACTTCCCAAACCGAATGGACGATAATCTTGAGGATTTTTTATTTGCTAGTAAAAAATCTTATGATATGTATATATTATTCCCTGCCAAAATTCCAGAATATGTGGAAAGGGACATGCTTCTTCCCTTAGATTCTTATATGAAGGATATTAAAGATATCGAGGATATCATTCCAGTTTACCGCAATTTATATATGAAATATGACGGCCATGATTACGGGATGGTCTATGATGGCGACACCCATCTACTGTTTTACCGAAAAGATTTGTTTGAAAAATATAACCAAGAATATCGAAGCAGGTACGGGAAAGATTTAGAACCCCCAACTACTTGGGCGGAATATGACCGGATTGCTAGTTTCCTTACAAAAGACACCGATGAAGATGGAAAAATTGATTTATATGGTACGGCC
>CALCRD010000380.1 GCA_937894355.1 uncultured Bacillus sp. | reverse complement strand
ACCGTAGCACTTTCTTTAGGTGTTCAAAGAATGATTAAGAAAAATGCCATCGTTCGTAAACTTCCTGCTGTTGAAACTCTTGGCTGTGCATCGGTTATTTGCTCCGATAAGACAGGGACCATGACCCAAAATAAAATGACTGTTACGCATTTATGGAGTGGTGGTCAAATTTGGACGGTTGATGGTGTAGGCTATCAGCCGGAAGGGAATTTTTATAGACAGGATCAAGTTTACAACCCTACAAAAGATAAAGCGCTTCAGCAGCTGTTAATGTTTGGAATGCTGTGCAATAATTCCGAAATTGTCAGTAACAATGATGAATACAGAATTGATGGGGACCCGACTGAAGGGGCACTTTTAGTTGCGGCGATGAAAGCTGGTTTTGAAAGGACAACCTTGTTAAACCAATTTGAAATTGTCCATGAATTCCCGTTTGATTCATCACGTAAAATGATGAGTGTGGTGGTGAAGGATCAAAATGGTAAACAGTTTATTGTAACCAAAGGGGCACCAGATGTTTTATTAGGTTTATCGCAATCGGTGTTATGGGACCACAAAACTCATGTTTTAAACAATGAAATAAAGGTAACCGTTCAGACAGCGATAAACGATCTGGCATCGATGGCATTACGGACTATTGCCATAGGTTTTAAACCAATAGCAGATAATACAGTCATTTTACACGAGAAAGAGGCCGAGCGAGATTTAATCTTTATTGGTCTTCATGGAATGATTGATCCACCACGACCTGAAGTGAAATTAGCCGTTAAAGAATGTCGTGATGCCGGGATAAAAACAGTTATGATCACTGGTGACCATGTTATTACTGCAAAGGCGATTGCCAAGCAGTTAGGAATATTAACTGGAAAAAGTAAAGTAATTGAAGGGAAAGCTTTGGCAGAGATGTCTGTAAATGAACTAGAGGATGTGGTTGAGGAGGTATCCGTTTTTGCTAGGGTGTCCCCAGAACACAAATTAAAAATTGTAAAAGCTTTGCAAAATAAAGGTCATATTGTTGCCATGACAGGTGATGGTGTAAATGACGCTCCGGCGATAAAAGCTGCAGATATCGGGGTTGCCATGGGAATCACCGGAACTGATGTGGCCAAGGAAGCATCTTCTTTAGTTCTACTTGACGACAATTTTGCCACGATAAAAGCTGCGATTAAAGAAGGAAGAAATATCTATGAAAATATTCGCAAGTTCATCAGGTATTTGTTGGCATCAAATGTTGGAGAAATTTTGGTTATGTTGTTTGCCATGCTTATGGGCTTGCCTTTACCATTAGTACCAATCCAAATCCTTTGGGTAAATCTAGTGACAGATGGTCTGCCAGCTATGGCGTTAGGCTTGGATCAACCAGAGGAGAATGTCATGAAACGCAAACCGCGGAGCCCACGTGAAGGTGTTTTTGCAAGGGGACTTGGCTGGAAGGTTATTTCAAGAGGATTCTTGATTGGTATTGTAACACTCGTTGCTTTTATTACTGCTTATCAATCACCGGAAAATCTTGCTTATGCCCAGACCGTAGCTTTTGCTACTTTAGTTATGGCCCAACTCATTCATGTTTTTGATTGTCGAAGTGAACGTTCGGTGTTATCAAGGAACCCATTTGGTAATAAATTTTTAGTGTTAGCGGTGATTTCCTCTTTATTACTAATGTTTGTGGTTATCTACTATCCGACCTTGCAGCCGATTTTTCACACAGTTCCTATTAATCCAAGAGACTGGATTCTTATTACTGCATTATCAGCTGTACCTACTTTTTTATTGGCCGGTTCATTTTTCGCAAGAAAAACAAAATGAAGTATGGTATAATCCAAAAGGTAATAGAGCACACTCTATTACCTTTTCTTTATGTCTAGCTACAGCGGCTAGGGGCTCGAGGTCATAAGCCAATCCGTCCAAAAGGTCAAAGAGCAACCTTTAGGCCGGCTCGTCTTATGCTTGTCGCCCCAGGGCAAGCCGCTTCCGCTTTTCTTTATGCCTAGCTACAGTGGCTAGGGGCTTAAGTTATAAGCCACTTTCGCTTTTCTTTATACATACTTCCCTGCATTATTTTAGAATCTCTCATCTAGGCGATTCTTTTCATAGATTGGATGTGTAAAAATGGTTGTAAGTATGACTGGTTTTGGTCGTAGTATTAAAGAGTCTGACCGACTCTCGGTTACTGTCGAGATAAAAACGGTAAACCATCGTTTTTGTGAGTTTTATATGCGTATTCCTAGGCAGCTTTGTAGAATTGAAGATAAGTTAAAAAAGAAATTGAATGAGTACATTCAAAGGGGCAGAGTCGAAGTTTTTGTGACGATGTCTGGTGAAGCTGTTTTTAACCGGAAAATTCAAATTGACTGGCATCTTTTAGACGAATATCATCAATACATATCAGCAATAAAACAAAAGTATGGATTGACAGGAGAAATCTCCTTACAAGAACTTATGACTAAAGAAGAGATGGTTAGCATTGAAGAAGAAGAAATTGAAGATGATGGGTTAGTAAAGCTTGTATTAGAAGCGCTTGATGACGCCGCTCTTCAACTAATGCAAATGAGAAGAACTGAAGGAACAGCTTTACACCAAGATATCTCCGATCATTTATCAAAAATAAATCATCGAGTTGACAAATTAAAGGAATATGCACCACTTGTGGTCCAACAGTATCAAGAGCGACTAACCAAACGGATGCAGGATTTTCTGTCAGGGCAAACTGATGAGGCAAGAATTTTAACCGAGGTAGCAATCTTTGCTGATAAAGCTGATATCCATGAAGAATTAACTAGGTTAGAAAGTCATTCACAACAGTTCCGAAAAATACTATTATTAGAGGAACCTGTTGGACGAAAGTTGGATTTTCTTGTTCAAGAAATGAATCGTGAAGTAAACACCATCGGTTCAAAAGCAAATGATTCCACGATTGCTAGTGAAGTAGTCGAAATCAAAAGTTTGCTTGAAAAAATCAAGGAACAAGTTCAGAATATCGAATAGTAGTTTATTAAAAGGCAATCACGGCCAAAATAAGTATTAATAGTTGGGGAGATAATCATGGGAATAAAGTTAATTAACATCGGTTTTGGCAACATCGTGTCGGCAAACCGAATTATTTCTATTGTAAGTCCTGAATCCGCACCGATAAAAAGAATCATTCAGGATGCCCGCGACAGAGGTTCTTTGATTGATGCAACCTATGGGAGAAGGACTCGGGCTGTAATGATAATGGATAGTGACCATGTGATATTATCAGCCGTTCAACCCGAGACAGTTGCACAAAGGTTAAATAACCGTGAAGATATAAATGACGAAGGGTAGGATTTACTTATCATGCAGGATAAAGGTTTGTTAATTGTTCTTTCCGGACCATCAGGCGTTGGCAAAGGGACGGTACGAAAAGAGATTTTTGCACAAAATAACACCTCATTTGAATATTCCATCTCGATGACAACAAGAGCACCACGCGAGGGAGAAGTAGATGGAGTCGATTACTTTTTTAAAGCAAAAGAAGAATTTGAAAAGCTAATTCAAGAAGGCAAGCTGTTAGAATATGCTGAATTTGTTGGTAATTATTACGGTACACCAGTTGATTATGTCAGAGAAACTTTAGATAGAGGGAAAGATGTTTTTCTCGAAATCGAGGTTCAAGGCGCCAGACAAGTCAGAGAAAAATTCCCTGATGGATTATTTATCTTCTTGGCACCACCAAGTCTTAGCGAGTTGAAAAACAGGATTACTACAAGAGGTACAGAATCTGAAGCAATCATTACGAATCGCATGAATGTGGCCAAAGAAGAGATTGAAATGATGTCGCTTTATGATTACGTCGTTGAAAACGACCAAGTCGAGCTTGCTTGTGATAGAATTAATGCTATTGTCATTGCAGAGCATTGTCGAAGAGAACGCGTAGAAGTACGTTACCAAAAAATGTTGGAGGTTGAATAATATGTTATATCCGTCTATTGATGCATTATTAACTAAAATTGATTCAAAATATTCTTTAGTTTCGGTTGCAGCAAAAAGGGCTCGTAATTTTGAACAAGATGCAAATCCAAAATTAAGTAAGTACGTTTCCTACAAAAGTGTCGGCAAGGCATTAGAAGAAATCCATGCCGGAAAACTTCACTATATTAATGGCCCAATGGAACCGGAAAAAATGACCAAATAGTGGTAAATAAATAACAACCTTATTAGGTTGTTATTTTATTTTGTCGGTAAACTATCATATATGATGAAAAAAAATGTCTCTTCTTGCATAATGGAAGTAAGAATTTGTTATAGGTGGGGGTACATATATGTTGAACGGAAAGAAAATTTTACTATGTGTAACGGGTGGAATCGCAGTTTATAAGGCAGCGGCACTCACGAGTAAGTTAACTCAAGCTGGTGCTACCATTAAAGTAATTCTTAGTGAGGGTGCTGCAAAATTTGTCACTCCATTAACTTTTCAAGTATTATCTAAAAATGATGTCTATACGGATACGTTTGATGAAAAGAAATCTGCGGTAATCGCTCATATTGATTTGGCAGATTGGGCAGATCTTGTTTTGCTAGCACCAGCAACGGCAAACACAATTGGGAAACTGGCAAACGGTATCGCTGATAACATGATTACATCGACCTTGCTAGCTACCTGTGCACCAGTATGGGTTGCCCCTGCCATGAACGTACATATGTATGATCACCCGGCAGTGAAAAATAACATTGCTATATTACATGATTTTGGATACAGATTTATAGAACCTGACGAAGGTTATCTAGCCTGTGGTTATGTTGGTAAAGGCAGATTAGCTGAACCAGAGAAGATGATTGAGATTATCGCTGAATTTTTTACGGTTAAGAACAGTAAGCTTTCAGGACGAAATCTAGTCATTACAGCAGGACCTACTAGGGAAAAAATTGATCCTGTCCGTTTTATTACCAACCATTCAACTGGAAAGATGGGGTATGCCATCGCCGAGGAAGCAGTAAAACAAGGTGCTAAGGTAGTTTTAGTTTCCGGGCCAGTTAACCTCCCAGCACCAAAAGGGGTTACCTTAGTAAAGGTAGAAAGTGCAGAGGATATGTATCAGGCAGTTATGGAGCAATTTGATCGTGCTGAAGTTGTGATAAAGACCGCTGCTGTTGCCGACTATCGCCCTATGATTACCTATGAGCATAAAATGAAGAAAAAACAGGGTGATTCTGTACTCGAATTAGAGCGAACTAAGGATATATTATTTGAACTTGGTCAAAAAAAGCAAAATCAGATCCTTGTAGGTTTTGCAGCTGAGACCGAGCAGGTTGAAGAATACGCTACCGGGAAATTACTGAAAAAGAATGCCGATATGATTGTAGCTAATAATGTTAAAGCAGAAGGAGCAGGCTTTGGTTCCGAAACCAATATTGTAACCATTTTTAAAAAGGATGGAACAAAACTAGAACTACCGATGATGACGAAGCAAAAGGTTGCCGAGCAAATTTTAGAACAAATATCTCAACTAATATAGGGTGAGGAAAAATGAACATTGCCAGTGTAATCGTGGACGTTTCAGCAAAACAAATTGACAAAGGTTTTGACTACTTGATTCCGGAACGATGGAGAGGATTAATTGAACCTGGGATGCGGGTGGTTGTACCTTTTGGAAGCAGAAACATCCAAGGATTTGTTATAGAGTTAAAAGAGACCTCCGCATTTAACAAACTAAGAGAAATCATCGAGCCAATGGATTTATCACCAGTACTTAACCCAGAAATGCTAACACTTGGTAACTGGTTAACCGAGGAAGTATTGTGCACGAAAATCGCGGCCTATCAAGCCATGATTCCCGCAGCATTGAAGGCTCAATATGAAAAAAATATCCAGCTTACACATCAAGGAAATTCAGAAGAGCTCCCGGTAGACTTACAACCGTATCTCAACTCTGGACAAGTATTAGCATGGAAGGATGCTTTGAAACATAATCTAATTTCCTCTGTGAAAAAGGAAGTGGCTAAAGGGACGATTGAGGTTGTATATGAAGTAAAGGAACGGACGAAAAAAAAGCGGTTAATGTTTGTTCTTCCTGCTATTTCTAAGCAGCAATTACTCCTAGAAAAACAAGGACTAACAAATGCCCGCAAGCAAAAGGAAGTTATTGATTTTTTTATCGATCATCCGGAGTCGATTGAATCAAGGAGGCTGCAAACCAAACTAGCAGTTTCTCAATCAACCATTAAAGGTCTGATAGAGAAAGGAATCCTTGTTCAGCAGGAAAAAGAAGTCTATCGCGATCCATATGCCGATCGCCAGTTTAAACAAACGGACTGTTTACCATTAACAGACCAGCAACAGGAAGCCATCAATCCCATACTTTCATCGATAAATGAGCATCGTCATGAAGTGTTTTTATTGTACGGTATCACTGGGAGTGGCAAGACGGAAATCTATCTTCAATCAATTCAAAAAGTCATCGAACAAGGGAAGGAAGCCATCGTGCTTGTCCCTGAAATCGCGCTTACCCCGCAAATGGTCCATCGATTTAAGGGCAGATTTGGCGATATGGTTGCCGTTATGCATAGTGGTTTATCCCGAGGTGAGAAGTATGATGAATGGCGAAAAATTCAACGTGGTCAGGTTAGGGTTGTTGTTGGCGCCAGATCAGCTGTTTTTGCTCCATTTGAAAATCTTGGCATTATTATAATTGATGAAGAGCATGAGACAAGCTATAAGCAGGAGGAGAATCCTCGTTATCATGCCAGGGATGTAGCTATCCACCGTGCTCGTGACTATAACTGTCCGGTTGTTCTAGGAAGTGCCACCCCATCCCTTGAAACCTTTGCCCGTGCTCATAAAAAAGTTTATCAAAAATTAACCTTATCAAAACGGATGAATGACCAAGCTTTACCAAAGGTTGAAATTATCGATATGCGTGAGGAACTCCGTGAAGGCAACCGTTCGATGTTTTCAAAGAGCTTATTTGAAAAACTGCAGGACCGATTACAGAAAAAACAACAGACGGTGCTGTTTTTAAATAAACGAGGCCATTCTTCGTTTGTGATGTGTCGTGATTGTGGTTATGTGATCCTTTGTCCGCATTGCGATATTTCACTGACCTATCATCGGGTCCAAAACAATATGAAATGTCATTATTGTGGCTTTGAATCAAAAGTTCCGACCATATGTCCGGAATGTCAAAGTGACCATATTCGTTATTTTGGTACCGGGACACAAAAAGTGGAGGAAGAGCTAGGGAAGCTATTGCCGGAAGCAAAGGTTATCCGAATGGATGTCGACACGACCACCCGAAAAGGATCTCATGAAAAGCTGTTAACAGAGTTTCATGAGGGAAAAGCTGATATATTATTAGGGACACAAATGATTGCCAAGGGCCTTGATTTTCCTAATATTACCCTTGTAGGGGTATTATCAGCAGATACCATGCTTCATCTACCAGATTTTCGGTCGTCGGAAAAAACGTTTCAATTATTAACACAAGTTAGTGGTAGGGCTGGTCGCCATCATTTACCTGGTGAGGTGGTCATTCAGACATACACGCCTGAGCATTACAGCATTATTCTAGCTGGAGATCAAGATTTTGATGCTTTTTATGCTAAAGAGATGATGATGCGGAAAATTCATAAATACCCCCCATTTTTTTATTTAGCTCTTGTCACTGTTAGCCACGAAGAACTGCTAAAGGTGGTTTCGGTAACAGAGAAAATTACTAGATATTTACGGTCGAAGCTGACAAATGAGGCAGTCATTCTCGGTCCGGTAGCTTCACCAATCCCCAGGATCAAAGATAGATATCGCTATCAATGTTTGGTAAAATACAAGCGGGAACCAGAGCTAGGAAATGCTATGAAAAATATTAGTAATCAATTATTGCAAGAGATGGCTAAAAGCGGCTTGCAAATTTCGATTGATTTGAATCCTTATTTATTGATGTAGAGGGATAAATGGAAATATTAAATGATCAATAAAAATATAAAATGATCAATGAATCATAATTGGAGGAACGGAATTGGCAATAAGAAAAGTAGTTACTTACCCTGCAGAGGTACTTGAGCAAGACTGTGAGATTGTCACAGTATTTGATAAAAAGTTAATTAAATTATTGAAAGACATGTATGATACGATGATTGAATTTGATGGCGTAGGTTTAGCTGCACCACAAATTGGCTTGAACAAACGGATTGCTGTTGTGGACATTGACGATGAAATGGGAACGCTAGAATTAATTAATCCGGAAATAATTGAAGCAACAGGAGAGCAAACCGGGGCCGAAGGTTGTTTAAGCTTCCCAGGTGTGTATGGCGAAGTGACTCGTCCTTTTTATATTAAAATAAAAGCTCAGGATCGAAAAGGAAGATGGTTCACCCTTGAAGCTGAAGACTTTTTTGCAAGAGCTATCCAACATGAAATGGACCATTTGAAGGGTGTACTTTTTACATCAAAAGTAAGCAAATATATTGATGAAAAAGACCTGGAAGGAGTCGAGACGGAATGACGAAAATCGTTTTTA
This sequence comes from uncultured Bacillus sp., assembly GCA_937894355.1. Taxonomy (GTDB): domain Bacteria; phylum Bacillota; class Bacilli; order Bacillales; family Cytobacillaceae; genus Bacillus_BU. The sequence continues at coordinate 12,607 of CALCRD010000380.1, read as the reverse complement.
TGGGGACTCCAGATTTTTCGGTACCAGTGTTAAAATCACTGATAGAAAGTGGATATGATGTCATTGGAGTTGTCACTCAACCGGATAGACCTGTTGGAAGAAAAAGAATCTTGACCCCACCACCTGTTAAAGTGGAAGCCCTACACCATGGGATTCCCGTATTTCAACCTGAAAAAATTAGGCGTGAGGAAGAGTTAGCTCCCATTCTCGCTCTTAAACCAGATTTAGTGATTACTGCGGCCTTTGGCCAAATTTTACCAAACAAATTACTTGAAGCACCAAAATATGGCTGTATTAATGTTCATGCCTCACTTTTACCAAAATTACGTGGTGGAGCTCCAATTCATTATGCTCTTTTGCAAGGACATGAGAAGACCGGGATTACAATCATGTATATGGCAGAAAAGCTGGATGCTGGAGATATTTTGACACAAAGCGAGCTTGTCATAGCTGAGGATGATAATGTTGGTACGCTGCATGAAAAATTAAGTGAAATTGGCTCAAAACTTTTATTAGAGACATTACCAAGGCTTATTGCTGGGGAGTTAATATCGATACCACAAGATGAAGAAAATGCCACCTTTGCAGCAAATATTAGACGGGAACAGGAAAAAATTGATTGGAGAAAATCTGGCGAGGAGATTTATAATCATATTCGCGGATTGAATCCTTGGCCAGTTGCTTATACGACTCTGAAAGGGTTAACCGTTAAGGTTTGGAAAGCTGAAAAGCTTAAGGTTACGCAACAAGCATTGCCAGGAACAGTTATTGATCTTCATAAGGATGGAATTGTGGTAGCTTGCGGTAACCAAACAGGAATTAAAATTATTGAATTACAGCCAGCCGGAAAAAAACGAATGACTGCAAGACAATTTTTACAGGGTTCTGGGACAATCAGTGTCGGTGATATGATGGGGGACAATAATGAAAATAACTAAAAAAAATGTGCGGGAGGCAGCGCTGGAACTTTTAGAAACAATTGATAAAAACCAAGCGTACTCAAACCTGCTACTTAATAAAACAATCGAAAAGAACGAGATAGATAGCATTGATGTTGGTCTATTAACCGAACTTACATACGGAACGATCCAACGCAAAATGACGTTAGATTACTATTTGGAGCCTTCACTAACTTCCGGGAAAAAAATCGAAAGTTGGGTGCGAAATTTATTAAGAGTTACTTTGTATCAGATGGTTTATTTAGACAGAATTCCAGATCGAGCCGCTATTTATGAAGCGGTAGAGATCGCTAAAAAACGCGGACATAAGGGAATTTCCGGAATGGTCAACGGGGTATTAAGAAACATTCAACGCAAGGGTCTAAGAGATTTGGCGGAAATTATTGATCCTATTGAGCGTTTATCTGTCGCGACTAGCCACCCACTTTGGTTAATTAACAGATGGGTAAATCAGCTAGGTTTCGATCGAACCAAAGCGATGTGCGAACTAAATTTAACTGCACCATTACAGACCTCTCGAGTAAATCTTACTAAAATTAGTAGAGAAGAATGTGTTGCTCGTTTGGAAAACGAAGGGTACCAAGTCCAATCAAGCACCATTTTACCCGAAGCGATAAAATGTTTAAAAGGAAATCTAGCCTCTTCAAAAGCCTTTAAGGAAGGGCTATTTACGATTCAAGATGAAAGCTCGATGCTTGTTGCTCATGCACTAGATATCAATCCTAATGATGTGATTCTAGATGCTTGTGCAGCCCCAGGCGGTAAGTCTACTCATATTGCTGAACGTTTAAACGATACTGGGTCAGTAATCTCACTTGATCTACATGAACATAAGGTTAAACTTATTAATAGCAGTGCCAAGCGGTTAGGTCTAAACAATATACAAACAAAAGCACTTGATAGTAAGAAAGTTCAAGAGCATTATGACCAAGAATCATTCGATAAGATTCTTGTAGATGCACCTTGCTCGGGACTTGGTGTCATCCGTCGAAAACCAGACATGAAATATACAAAAAAAGCTGAAGATAGTACGAGACTTCAGGAAATTCAAATAGAATTGCTAAATTCTGTCGCTCCCTTACTAAAAAAAGGTGGAATTCTTGTCTATAGTACATGTACGATAGAAAAAGAGGAGAATAGTGTCGTAATCAATAGCTTTTTGGATAGTCATCAGGAGTTTTCCGGTGACCCTACCATGAAGGAACGAATGCCTGAAGCGATTCAACCGCTAATAAGCGATTATTCTCTGCAAATTGTTCCACAAGATTTTGGTTCGGATGGATTTTTCATAGCTAGTTTAAGGAAGAAGGTGTAACTAAATTGACAAGTAATTTAACTGACGAGAATCAATTAATTACAGATAAAAAGCCATCAATCTATTCCCTTCGTCTTGAAGATTTAAAACAATGGTTGAAGGAAAATGGCGAAAAGGCCTTCCGAGCAGAACAGATTTTTGAATGGCTCTATCAAAAAAGAGTCACTTCTTTAGAGGGAATGACAAATATTTCTAAGGGTATGCGAGATAAACTTGCACACCATTTTGATTTCACTACACTTAAAACCATTGTTCAACAAACCTCTGGAGATGGCACAATTAAGTTTTTATTTGAACTTCAGGACGGTTTCTCGATTGAAACGGTTTTAATGCGCCACGATTATGGTAATTCTGTTTGTGTAACGACTCAAGTTGGTTGTCGAATCGGCTGTACGTTTTGCGCTTCGACGCTTGGGGGATTAAAACGAGATTTAGAAGCTGGGGAAATTGTGGCTCAAGTTGTAAAAGTGCAACAAGCGCTTGATGAAACGGATGAGCGAGTAGGTTCAATTGTAATCATGGGAATTGGTGAACCATTTGACAACTACGATAATATGGTCTCATTCTTAAAAATTATGAATCATGAAAAAGGCTTAAATATCGGGGCTAGACATATCACGGTATCAACAAGTGGAATCATTCCTAAAATCTATCAGTTTGCCGATGAGAACATGCAAATTAATTTCGCCATTTCGCTTCACGCACCTAATACAGAGATTCGAAGTCGATTAATGCCGATTAACCGGGCATATCCACTACCTGAGTTGATAAAAGCAGTGCGGTATTATATTGAAAAAACCGGAAGAAGAGTCAGCTTTGAATATGGCTTGTTTGGTAATGTGAATGACCAAACCGAGCATGCCGAGGAATTAGCAAAATTAATTAGCGGGTTAAAATGTCATGTTAATCTAATTCCAGTCAATCATGTTCCTGAGCGCGACTATGTTAGAACTCCAAGAAGTCAAATATTTGAATTTGAAAAAACGTTAAAGAAACGCGGTATAAACGTTACGATTCGCCGGGAGCACGGGCATGATATTGATGCTGCATGTGGTCAACTTCGTGCTAAGGAGCGAAAAGAAGAGACGAGGTGAAAGAATGAAAGCTGTATTTATGACAGATAAGGGAAAGATTCGCCAACACAATGAAGATAATGGTGGGATTTTTGCTAATCTTGCCGGACAACGCTTTGGACTTGTTGCAGATGGAATGGGCGGTCACCGTGCGGGTGATGTCGCTAGTGCCATGACACTCAGTAGCTTGAAACAATTTTGGGAACAAACTAGCAAAATTGAAAAGGCTGAAGAGTCTGAACAATGGCTAAAAGACCATATTAAAATAGTGAATAAGCAATTATTCGATCATTCACAAATCCATGATGAGTGTGAAGGAATGGGGACAACTCTAGTTGCAGCTATCTGTACAAATAGATTTATCTCCATTGCTCATATTGGGGACAGTCGTTGTTATTTGTCAAATGAGTTAGGTTTTAATCAAGTTACCGAAGATCATTCTTTAGTTAATGAATTGGTTCGTACTGGCCAGATTTCTAAGGAAGATGCCGAGCATCATCCACGGAAAAATGTCCTATTGCGTGCATTAGGAACAGAAGGTCAAGTAGAAACAGATGTTAAAACGATTACCTTCGAAGAAGGCGATTTATTAATTTTGTGCTCAGATGGTTTATCCAATAAAGTGAAAGAAACAGATATGGTGGAAGTATTGGCACTAGATATTCCCTTAGAAGAAAAAGCAGCAAAACTCGTCGAAATTGCAAACCTTAATGGTGGCGAGGATAATATCACCCTTGTTATTGTAGAATTTTATGATGACAGTGAAAGTGGTGAATAATTATGATGATTGGAAAACGAGTTAGCGGTCGCTACAAGATTATCGATATGATCGGCGGCGGCGGTATGGCTAACGTTTATTTAGCTCATGATATGATACTTGATCGCGATGTAGCTGTAAAAATGCTTCGCCTCGATTTTGCTAACGATGAGGAATTTATTCGCCGGTTTCATCGTGAAGCACAATCAGCCACGAGTCTAGTACATCCTAATATTGTAAATATCTATGATGTTGATGAAGAAAAAGACTTATATTATATTGTAATGGAATATGTAGAGGGTCAAACCTTAAAACAATACATACAACAAAATTCACCAGTTGCTGTAGAAAATACCCTTGAAATTATGAAACAATTAACATCAGCCATTTCCCATGCTCATCAGAACCATATCGTCCATCGCGATATTAAACCACAAAATATCTTAATCGATCCAATGGGGACTGTGAAAATTACCGATTTCGGTATTGCCATGGCATTAAGTGCCACAAGTATTACCCAAACGAACTCTGTGCTGGGCTCTGTTCATTATTTATCTCCGGAGCAAGCTAGAGGAGGCATGGCTAATAAAAAATCAGATATTTATTCTTTAGGAATCGTCATGTTTGAACTGTTAACCGGTAGACTGCCGTTTTCAGGTGAATCTGCAGTATCGATTGCATTGAAACATTTGCAATCAGAAACCCCATCCGTTCGGCGCTGGAACCCGTTGATTCCTCAAAGTGTCGAAAACATCGTTCTAAAAGCAACCGCCAAGGATCCGTTTCATCGTTATAATAGTGTCGAAGAAATGGAGGATGATTTACGGACGGCCTTAGATGATAGTCGGTTAAATGATTCTAAATTTGTGATTCCGGAAGATCATGAAGCAACAAAGGCTATTCCAATCATTTCAAATAATCGATCATTCGCTAATGAAGAAACGATAATCAATGATAAAGATAAAATCAATGTTACACCTGAACCTCAACAAAAGAATGATCAAAAGCAAAGTAATAAGAAGAAAAAGTGGTCAATTGCACTCGTAACTACTTTTATTGCAATGATATTAATTGGTATTCTTACTGTAACCGTACTTCCAAAATTGTTAGGGGCAAAGGATGCTGAAATTCCCGATGTTAGTGGAATGGAACTTTCTGATGCTATAGAAGAACTTCAAACTGCAGGATTTAAAATTGGTGATACCATCGAAATAAATAGTGATGAAGTCAAAGAAGGGCTTATTATTAAAACAAATCCCAAAGCCGGGAAAACTGTTAAAGAAGGCTCAGAGATTGATATTTATCAAAGTATTGGAAAAGAATTGGTCGGAATGTCAAATTACGTTGGACGGCAGTATGATGATGTCATTCGACTTCTTGAGAAAAAGAATTTTAAAGATATAAGAAAAACAGAAGAGTATGATTCGAGTGAGCCAGGGACAATCATCAAGCAATTCCCTGAGGAAACAGAAGAAATCGTTCCTGAGGATACGGTTATAGAATTTACCGTAAGTCGTGGTCCAGAAAAGATTAAACTAAAGGACTTAACAGGGATGACTACTAACGAAGTAGTTGAATATGCTAATTCGGTTGGTTTGTCAATTGATACTACCAAGGAAGAATACGATAAAACGGTTGAAAAAGGTAAAGTCATTTCCCAAGATCAGCCTGCTGGAACAGAATTAAGCAAGGGTGCAAAAGTTACTGTGATCATTTCTAAAGGTAATTTTCCACCGAAAACAGTAACAAAGGAAATCACGATAGAATATCAAGGTACTACTTTAGGACAGTCAAATGAAATTCAAATTTATATTGAAGATATGAATCATAGTATGACAGAACCTTATAAGACCCTTTATATCAGCCAAGATGTAAAGGAGACACTCGAATTTATGATTGAATATAAAGGATTCGCTGGCTATAAGGTTATGCGTGACAACAATGTTATCATGTCTGATAAGGTATATTATCCAGAAGATTAACCAACAAATTCGTTACTAATCATTCTTTAGGAGTGTGGCTATGCCGGAAGGTAAAATCATTAAGGCGTTGAGTGGCTTTTACTATGTTTTAGATGGAGAAGAAATTGTTCAATGTCGAGGGCGTGGGGTATTTCGCAAAAACAAGGTAAATCCTCTCGTAGGTGATTATGTTGTCTATCAATCTGAAAATGCTCTAGAAGGTTATATTTTAGAGGTAAAAGAGCGGAAAAATGAGCTCGTCAGGCCACCAATTGCCAATGTAGATAAGGCTATTCTTGTTTTCTCAGCAGTAGAACCTGACTTTAGTACATCATTATTAGATCGATTTTTGGTCTTGATAGAATTTAATCAAATTACCCCAATCATTTGCATTACAAAATTGGACCTACTTGACCAACAACAAAAGGCAAAGATCGATAAGTTTGTTTCAGATTATCAAATCGCAGGTTATACCGTCATTTTAACCTCATCGGAAACAGAACTGGGAATCGAAGAATTAATGCCATATTTGGAGGGGGGGATTTCTGTTTTTGCAGGACAATCAGGAGTGGGTAAATCATCCTTGCTTAATGTATTACGACCTGATTTGGACATTAAAACAGATGATATCTCAACACATTTAGGTAGAGGTAAACACACGACTAGGCATGTCGAGCTCATTGAGGTAGGAAATGGCTTCGTAGCCGATACACCAGGTTTTAGCTCATTAGAATTTACCGATATTGAAATTGAACAATTACCATATTGTTTTCCAGAAATTTCTTTAGAAGGTGAGCAATGCAAATATAGGGGCTGCCTACATCTTAAAGAGCCGAAATGTGCTGTCAAAGAAGCGGTTGACAGAGGAAATATTCCGGAATATCGTTATAAACATTATTTAGAATTTTTACAAGAAATTAAAGAAAGAAAGCCGAGGTATTAAAATATGGTGAAAATTGCCCCATCCATTTTATCTGCTGATTTTTCAAAATTGGGAGAAGAAATCTTGGATGTAGAAAAAGGCGGAGCAGACTATATCCATGTCGATGTCATGGACGGTCACTTTGTCCCTAATATTACGATTGGTCCATTAATTGTCGAAGCCATTCGACCTGTAACAAAGCTACCACTAGATGTTCATTTGATGATTGAAAATCCCGATCAATATATTGAAGCATTTGTCAAAGCAGGCGCTGACTATATTACTGTTCACGTAGAAGCATGCAAACACCTACATAGAACGATTAGCTTTATTAAGTCGTTTGGTGTGAAAGCCGGGGTTGTCTTGAATCCAGCCACCCCTGTTGAGATGATTCAACATGTTATCGAAGATGTCGATATGGTCCTTTTGATGACTGTAAATCCGGGCTTTGGCGGTCAAGCTTTTATCCCGTCTGTATTGCCAAAAATAACCCAGGTTAAAGAGTTGGCCGCAGCAAAAAATCACCAACTGGAGATTGAAATAGATGGTGGCGTAAATGAAAAAACCGCTAAGCTATGTATTGAGGCTGGTGCCACAGTACTTGTCGCAGGATCAGCCGTTTATAATCAACAAGATAGAGGGAAAGCAATTGCAGCCTTGAAAGGCTAAATTGAGCGGTAAACTTGTTCAGTTCGCTTCTATCTTTCGTAAATTTTTAAAAAAAACAGATAGAGAAAAAATAAAAGAGTCAGCAATCTGCTGGCTCTTTTAAATAGAAGGCTGAGTTAATGACCATTGTTGATTTTATAACCCCTGTTGATTGGAGTGGAAGGCACGCAGACTCCTGCAGGAGCACGAGCTGAGTGAGACTCCGAAGGAAGGAACGACCGAAGGAGGCCGTCGTGAGAGCCTGCGAACCGCTCGTGCCTGGAACGGAAATCAACAGACTAGTTTAACAGAGCCAAATAGAAAAAAATAGGTATTAGGTGAGACATATGATCATAAACATAGTTGGTGCAGGTCCAGAAGAACTTCTGCCGAGTTTAAAAGAGTTTAATCAAGAAAACAGTATTTGGGTTGGAGTTGATAAAGGAGTATCAGTTCTTTTATCAAAAGGGATTATTCCGACCATAGGTTTTGGTGATTTTGATTCGGTTACCAATGATGAATGGAAAAAAATAAAGGATAAAGTAGCTGGAATAAAAAAATTCCTACCTGAAAAAGATGAAACAGATATGGAATTGGCACTTTTTTGGGGATTAGAGCAAGGGGCAAAAGAAATCCGAATCTTCGGTGGAACCGGAGGACGTTTAGATCATTTTCTTGCTAATATTCAATTAATCCTGCAACCAATTTTACAAGAAAAACAGACAAGAATCACGATAATTGATAGGAACAATTTTTTATTTGCCTTGGCTCCTGGAGAACATCATATCGCTGTTATACCTGAATTTAAGTACGTTTCTTTTGTCCCAATCACCGCAGCTGTAAAAAATCTGTCGCTAAAAGGTTTCAAATATCCATTAACCAATTGTCATATTCCACTAGGTTCAACATTATGTATTAGTAACGAACTAAATAATGATAGTGGTACTTTTTCATTCGATGAAGGCATATTAATGGTGATAAGAAGTCGAGATTAATAATGCCATAAAAAAGTACTTATCTTATTTTCTTGAATATAATGTTAGTGATAAAAGATGTTTGATGCTATGGACTTGTTTTAGATGGTGAGGAGGGACAGTATGAGATTTTATACAATTAAACTACCGAAGTTTATAGGTGGTCTTGTCCGTGTAATGTTAGGGGCATTTAAAAAAGGATGATAAATTTGTTTTAAGCACTGCGCTTTTCCTGATGACAGACAACCTTTATAACAAAGGCTAGACCAATTATTTAGGAAGAAGTTCCTATAACTCGGAAAAACATCACAAATAGCAAAGTCAGTCGAGTGTAAAACCTAAGGGTTTTATGCTCGTTTTTTTTAGGCTCTTTTCATTAAAATCGGGTTTAAGATTTTAACAACCCACTTTACGAACAGCCTTTTTTTGGACTTAGGTGAATGCAAAAAAGACATCCGAGTTGGATGTCTTATTTTTTGCGAATGATTAAACGCGTTCTACTTTACCTGATCTTAATGCTCGAGCAGATACCCATACGCGTTTTGGTTTTCCGTCAACAAGAATACGGACTTTTTGTAGATTTGCACCCCAACTACGCTTTGTAGCGTTCATTGCGTGGGAACGTGCATTACCTGTAGTGGTTTTTTTACCAGTGATTACACATTTACGTGGCATGTTTCTTTCCCTCCTTACTATGAAGCTTGAAACTATTTTTTTTATGCTATTATTTACATAAGCCAGACTAGTATCTGAGCCGATAGATATACGAGTAATAGCAAATTTTCTGGCTAAAAAGATACTTTAATAATTTATCATACAACTTTCTTTATTGCAAGAGGTCTAAACAAACCTTTCAAGAAAAATCCCTTGACATAGTATATTGCTTATTGTTCATAATAAGATAATGGAGTAGAACTTTAAATTATGTACAGCTTATAGTAAAATTATTTTAGTTAAGGAGCAATTTTAAAGGGGGAACGATTCATGTCTATTGAACTCAATACGAAGTACGGCCAAATTGATATTTCTAACGAAGTAATCGCAACGATTGCTGGCGGAGCTGCAACAGATTGCTATGGAATTGTAGGAATGGCATCAAAGCAGCAAATTAAAGACGGTTTGACCGAAATTTTGCGCAAAGATAATTTCACGCGCGGTGTTCTCGTTCGCCAGGAAAATGAAGAAGTACATATCGATATGTATATTATCGTAAGCTACGGAACGAAAATTTCCGAGGTTGCTCACAATGTTCAATCAAAAGTTAAATATACACTGGATAAAACTGTAGGTCTTGCAGTTGATTCGGTAAATATTTACGTTCAGGGAGTTCGTATAACGAACCCGTGAGTAGAGGAGGAAGGTTTGTGTCTATTAAATCTATAGATGGAAAACGTTTCGCGGAAATGATTATACAAGGAACTAATCAGTTAGCTGCTAATGCAAAGTATGTTGACGCATTGAACGTTTTTCCTGTACCCGATGGAGACACTGGAACAAATATGAACTTGTCGATGACTTCTGGTGCTAAAGAAGTAAAAAATCATGTCCAAGACCATATTGGGAAAGTGGGAATGGCCCTTTCAAAAGGTTTATTAATGGGGGCACGTGGAAATTCGGGAGTTATCTTATCGCAATTATTCCGTGGGTTTGCTCGTTCAATTGAGCAAAAGTCAGAAATTACCGCAAAGGATTTTGCCGCTGCATTTGAAGCTGGGGTAGAAACAGCCTACAAAGCGGTTATGAAACCTGTGGAAGGAACTATTTTGACGGTCGCAAAAGATTCAGCAAAAAAAGCAGTACATGTAGCCAAAAAGCAAGAGGATTTAGTTGTTATTATGGAAGAGGTTTTGAAGGAAGCAAAAGCATCCTTAGAACGGACTCCTGACCTTCTACCAGTATTGAAAGAGGTTGGAGTGGTAGATAGCGGTGGTCAAGGACTTGTGTTTGTCTATGAAGGCTTCTTAGCTGAATTAAAAGGAGAATCACTTCCAGACACAACATCAACTCGCATAAATATAGGCGAATTAGTAAATGCGGAACATCAAAGAAGTGTGCAAAGCCATATGAAAACAGAGGATATCGAATTTGGTTATTGCACAGAATTTATGGTGAAGTTGGATCATGAAAAACAACCATTTTCTGAGGAAACATTCCGTCTAGATTTAAGTAGCCACGGTGACTCGTTGCTAGTAATTGCTGATGAAAAACTGGTAAAGGTTCATATTCACGCTGAATATCCTGGAGAAGTACTATCTTATGCTCAAGGATATGGAAGCTTAGTAAACTTGAAGATAGAAAATATGCGTGAACAACATACTAACATTATTGGTGAGCCTGAGGTACACCAAGAAATTTCCGAACAGCTGAAAAAAACAGAACCACAAGAGTACGGAATTATAACGGTTTCAATGGGCAAGGGGATTGCAGAGCTTTTCCGTAGCATTGGTGCACATGCGATTATTGAGGGTGGACAAACGATGAATCCAAGTACGGAGGATATTGTCCAAGCCATCAAAGAAGTAAATGCCAAAAAGGTGATTATCTTACCTAATAATAAAAATATCATTATGGCCGCTAAACAAGCTGCTGAAGTAAGCGAAGAACAAGTGACAGTGATTCCTTCTAAGACAGTCCCTCAAGGGATGTCTGCTCTGCTTGCCTTTAATCCTAGTGCTTCAATCGAGGATAATGAAGAGGCGATGATCGAATCACTAAATCATGTTAAGACAGGTCTTATAACCTTTGCAGTTAGAGATACAAGCATTGATGGCCTATCGATTGAAAAAGATGACTTTATGGGTATTTTTGATGGAAAAATAGTAGTAAGTAACAAGGAAAAGGTAAAAACAGCCCAGGATTTACTCATTGAAATGATCGATGATGAAGCTGAGATTATTACGATATTAAAGGGTGAGGATGCAACATTAGCTGATGTTGCCGTTTTGGTTGGATTTATTGAAACCAAATTCCCAGATGTAGAAATCGAAGTTCATCATGGTGAGCAACCATTATATTCATTTATCCTTTCCGTTGAATAATTTTTAAGGAAAAAATAGCACTTTGAAGCTGAAATAGAAGGGAGAATCCCTTCTATTTCAATTTTTATAAAAAGAAAACTTTTGGATAAGCCCAATAAACGGGCGCCTTACTCTTTTCAGACAGGGAGGGTTGGCGTGAGTCCATTCTCGGAATTCCGCCAAGAAAAAGTGAATCAAAAAATTAATGAACCTGTGTCCGTGTTAAAAGGAATTGGGGAAGAAACAGCAGTAATGCTGGGAGAAATGAACATTTACACTGTTCGAGACTTACTCGAGCATTTTCCATATCGCTATGAAGACTACCGGTTACGCGATTTAGCGGAAGCTAAGCATGAAGAAAGAGTAACGGTAGAAGGGAAGGTTCATAGTGAGCCTTCTCTTATTTATTATGGTCGAAAAAAAACGCGATTGACGATTCGCTTACTAGTGGATCGCTATTTAATCCAAATTGTTATTTTTAATCAACCTTTTTTAAAAAATAAACTAAGCCTAAACCAAACGATTACCGTAACTGGAAAATGGGATCAGCACCGGCAAATCATTACCGCAAACGAAATACATATCGGGTCATTGGCCAATGGAAAAGAGTTAGAGCCGGTCTATGCGGTGAAAGGGAAACTTACCGTAAAGGGTTTAAGGAAATTTATTAAGCTTGGCTTTACTCAATATCAAGATCGGATTCAAGAGATCCTGCCGCAATCTATCTTGAATCGCTACAAGCTATTAGGTGCCAGGGATGCCCTTCGAGCGCTCCATTTCCCCCTCACCCAGGAGGACGTCAAGCAAGCAAGGCGGCGATTTGTCTATGAGGAGTTCTTACTTTTTCAGTTAAAAATGCAAGCATTACGGAAATATGAACGTGAGCAATCAAAGGGAGTAGCATTAGAATTTGCTGAAACAAAAATCAACCAATTTATTGAGTCGCTACCATTCCCATTAACCAATGCCCAAAATCGAGTT
>CALCRD010000379.1 GCA_937894355.1 uncultured Bacillus sp. | reverse complement strand
TTTATTGTAAAGATATTTTCCTGTACACGCAAAGGAATTTTAGATGACTATCACTTGTAGGATTAAAAAGCTCAAATTCAAAAAGTGATAGTTCTCTTCCTGTTACTACAAAAAAATTCTACTTGGGGTACTACCAGCAATGCGAAAAACATACGCTAAGGAATTGTTCAGAAAATCTGAAGTTGCTGAACATCCCACGATTAACGGGTATATATAGATTTTTCCCTTTTAGAATTATTCAACAAACTATCAAATAATCAATGTTCAATAAAGACTATAAAAATAAGTTTTTGAACATACTTAATACCTTAGGGTATAAAATCCTATGAATCTGCTTTTTGGATTTTGTTTAACGTTCCCGCTAAATGTTGGTGAAACCCCATGATATAGAAAAGGATGGTGAAATTATGAAGCATATGGTAAGGGGTACTCAGTTAACAACAAGAAATCTAATTGGCGGAACTGTAATAACAGATCTATATGAGTACGATGATGGTAGATATAAAGCATATTCTACCAATGCACAAGAAAAGAGGAAGAATGTGTAGGAGGTACGTCAGGATTCAACCTTTATAAAATAGTAAGTCAATCTCGAAAAGATCCTAGAAAAGAATGGCATGAGTGTAAAAGGGAAAAACCTGATTATAAACAATCTATTCGAGTTACCACTATCCAGTGGAGAAACATTTGATGATATTCTTTAATATTCAAAAAAATTTATCACTCTATTGCCCTTTTAGGAATGGGAATGAATATTGGTTTGAGCAAGATGGCTGAAGCAACCCCCGGACTTACATATAAGCAACTAGCCAATGTGTCTCAATGGCGCAAGTACGAAGATGCAATGAATAAAGCCCAAGCCGTGTTAGTAAATTTTCATCACAAATTACAATTATCTTCCTATTGGGGAGACGGTACAACATCCTCATCAGACGGTATGAGAATGCAACTAGGTGTTTCATCACTACATGCAGATGCAAATCCACATTTTGGAACCGGAAAAGGAGCCACCATCTACCGTTTTACTAGTGATCAATTCTCTTCTTACTACACAAAGATTATTCATACAAATTCAAGGGATGCGATTCATGTTTTGGACGGTTTGTTGCACCATGAGACGGATCTGAACATAGAAGAGCATTATACAGACACAGCTGGTTACACTGACCAAATATTCGGACTGACTCATTTATTAGGATTTAAATTTGCTCCAAGAATAAGAGATTTATCAGATTCAAAATTATTTACAATAAATAAAGCAAGTGAATATCCAAAATTAGAAGCCATTTTACGTGGGCAAATAAATACAAATGTCATTAAAGAAAATTATGAGGATGTTTTGCGATTAGCTCATTCTATAAGAGAAGGAACAGTTTCAGCATCCCTTATTATGGGAAAACTAGGTTCCTATTCAAGACAAAACAGCTTGGCTACGGCCTTACGTGAGATGGGTCGAATAGAAAAAACAATCTTTATTTTGAATTATATATCGAATGAATCATTAAGAAGAAAAATACAAAGAGGATTGAATAAAGGAGAAGCCATGAATGGGCTGGCAAGAGCTATTTTCTTCGGAAAACAAGGTGAACTTAGGGAACGAATTAAACAGCATCAATTGCAAAGGGCCAGTGCCTTAAACATAATCATTAATGCCATCAGTATATGGAATACCTTACATCTAACAAAAGCAGTTGAATATCAAAAACAGGCTGGTAGTTTTAATGAAGAATTATTGCACCATATGTCGCCTCTAGGTTGGGAACATATTAATTTGCTAGGAGAATACAATTTTAATTCCGAGAAAATGGTCTCTTTAGATTCTTTAAGACCATTGAAATTTTCTTAACGTTGTTAAAAATGGGGGAATCGTCTCGAAAATGTGCTTAGCGTTGTAAATCCGCATTTTCCTGACGGTACCCCATCTAGTAAATAAATTTATATGATCATCTGCATATTGTAGGCAAACAGTTTACTACTTTAGAAGGACTTATGAGATTTTTTTGGCTCGTTTTTCTATATATCCTTACTAAACTGAAGTACGTTTTTGAAGAACATTTCCAACTCTTTCTTCTTTAGTTAATACAAACAGAAACAATATAAAATTGATTTAGTTAATTAAAATGGAAGTAATCAGATTATTGTCTTGATTTACTATTACCGTCATTGAGTTACAGACACTAGCAAAAGATTGCACAGCTATCCTATCTTTAAATGATTCATTAAATGCCCATCTATTTGGCAATATCACCATATTTTCGTATGCTCGTACAAAAGTACGTTCAAAAAAATTCCACATAGGCAAAATATCATTATGTCTTGATTTTTTTACTGCTTCTAGGTTTACTTTAAATTCTCTTATTGTAAAATTCTCTTCCCACCGGGTGGCTTCTTGCGAATAAATATCATTGACAATCGAGTTAATGCTGCGGTCTTTTAATTGATTCATAAATCGTATTTTCGAACTATGTTTAATTTTTTGAACTCTTATCATCACATTATTATTAGTTGTAACTTTTGTAACTCTACTAAAGTGAGGTGCGATTTCTTTGAAAACAATATCTTGAATATCGTTATCAAATACAGGGATATCCAAAATCCCATTTGAACCAACTAATATAAAGGGTGCTATAAAATACTGGGCTAGTGAAGAAATTTGCGGGTCAAAATGATCTTCAATGTTTAATTTCTCATATATCACATGTGGGTGATGATTACTTCTTATTATTAAATTTTCATTACTATCTTTAGTAATTATTTCTTCAAACAGGTCCATAACCTTTCCGCCTTTCTGAAATTTACATTTGTATAAAAGTTGTTTTTATTTATGTTTTATTGGAGGATTTCAAAATAAAATGAAGAAAGTTTTTTTCGACATCACTATTGGTAAGGTATTAATTATTCTGGAATAACGGTTAGTTATCTATATTACCAATTTATCTCTTGAAACCAAACAAATGCACCACCTTGTCTCTCAATAAAAATAAAGAGTCAAGGTGGATTACCTTTAAAAGTTTTTAGTTGGTGTAAAAATAATTGGGTCAGGATTTACCGTATAAGTAACACCTTTTGTTGTACTTACTGAACCTGCAATAGATGCTTGGTGTTTACCTGAAATATAATATGAATTATAAGCAACATTCGATACAGATGTAGGAACGCCGTATGTTGGATAGTTGAAAGATTCGAAGACATCAATCCCTCCACTGCTCCATAGTACAGATAGATTTACATATGTTATATACGTCTGAGGAGTTGTGATCGTAACTTTCCAATGCGCTTCAACATCATCTCCATAAACTTCGGACCAAAAATCCAGGTATCCCGTAATTACTTCAGCAGTTGTTTGAGTACCATTATTTTCATTTCCAGTTGGAACAAGTGTAATCGGAATTCTTATTTGCTCTACTTCT
>CALCRD010000378.1 GCA_937894355.1 uncultured Bacillus sp. | reverse complement strand
GACCATTTCGAAAAGCGAAGTGTGTTATTGCCTTTGAAATCATATTAAGATTTTCAGCATTAAGAATTTGACTCTTAGCTTTCGAATTCATTTCTTTTGCTTTTTCTGATTTACCTAGGAGAATTTCATTAAGCATTTCATTCCTGAGTGTTATTCCAAGTTTTCTTCGCCGATAGGTAATCTTTGACTGTTTTACATCAAACAAATCAGCAAGAATTCTATCCGTCTTTTCTTCTTCTATATAGAGTTTTGTTAATTCTTCAGCTGATAAATCTTCAACTTTAAGAACTTCACCATCATTTTTTCTCTCAATTAATTCTTCATAAAGACTCATAAGAACACTCCTAGTTGCTTCGCACTATCATATAACGTTCCCAGCATTCCCGACACCCGCGAAGCTTAGTGCTTACACTTGCTGAGCGGGTGTGGTGCAGCTTGTATGCTTCGTTTAGCCCTACCGTACCTTCGGGAATGCCGTGTTATCCGTTGTACCGGCCTCCCCAGCATAAGCCAAGAGGCGTTAATATCGTTATTTCCAAAGCTCCTTGATAAATAGCTTTACATTAATACGGGATGCTTGACCCACATTCTTAATAATCTGTCTCGCAACAGTTTCATCAATCTCCTGATTCCATTCATCAAAATTAGCTACTGGAAACTCGTCTATGAATACTTGATAGACTCTATTCTCAGCATCATCCATTCCATTAATCATCTTTGAATTAACTAAACATGTTGCAATTACTGTGCTTTTTTTCAAATTACTCACCCCTTAATGGCAAATAAATAATCCTCCAGAAGTTGATTATCCAGATACATGAAATTCCTTAAAATATAAATTGTAATCCCTCCTTCTCTCCCTTTAAACCATTTCACATAACGTTTGGCATTGCCGACGTCGATGAGCTTACAAGGCGGGCATTCTTCTTTGAATTCACCCTACCCGCCGACTCGGTTAGCAAATCGATGTGATCGCGCCCACCCATGACATAACTTACTTGTCCGACCTCATGAATAAACTTTACGCATCCCGAAGCGGCAATGCTGTGTTATACGAAGAAGCCACGTCCACTCTAATCTACGATTTCTCCTTCATCAATAATGTGCAAGATAAGATCTACAAAAGCACAAAATTTTAAAGCATCTTCTCTTGAATAATTTTCGATAACGAAATGATGTGTTGGATTTCTATAAGAAAGCATTATACCACGAACAATATGGCATATACCTGCATGCTCCTCTTGATTATTTGAAACTTTTATTTTCGTTTTTTCCAAATCAGTATTTAAAACAATATTTACAAGTTTTGTCCCAACTAGTCCATCGTTGTTTTTTGATTTTTCCCTAATTCTGTTTTCTAATACTAAAGTTGCTTGATTTATTACTCTATCAAAATTATCTGGGGCTGTTAATATATCTGATACTCTTTCCTTTAATTTTTCATCAGAAATGGAATTATAAATACTCCCTATTTCAATTACTTTCTGACCTATATTGTAACCATATTCTAAATAAGATAAGATCTGTAATAACTTGCTTTTATAATCCTCTGCTTTACACATTATTTTTCCACCACCTGATTTATAACAAAAATGATCAGGTATTAAAAACGATTTCAGGTCTTCATTTAATAAATCAGAAAGACCATTTATTATATTATTATAGTCATCAACAATATCTTTCTGGATATATGGGACTGAATTAGTTAAAGCTTTTAGTCCCTTTAAACGTCCATAATAACTCTCTAATTTTTTCATATTTCATTAATACTCCTTTCTATTTTATCCCTCACGGCTTTTTCGTATAACTATTGCCTTGCCGAAGTACTTCACTAAACCTACTAAGATGGCATCTTATCCGAACTTCGGGTAAGATATTATTTTTAGGATATTACTCGTAGTACTTCGTATATGCGCCCTTTGCTATTCATCCTCAACTACACGTTGCTCTTCCAATGTGTCAAGCGGGCTAATAATCCTACCAAGTGTTTTCTGGCTTACATGTGTATAGATCTCTGTCGTCTTTGAACTGCTGTGCCCTAGTAGCTCCTGAATATACCGTAGATCTGTTCCTGCTTCGAGTAGATGAGTAGCAAAGGAATGTCTAAGTGCGTGAACACTAAAATGTTGCGGTATCTCTGCTTTTAACCTCGCCTTTTCGAGAATCTTCTGCACCGTACGAGACGTCAAATGTTGTGTCTGTATCGCGCCTGGGAATAACCATGGACCGGTAGGATAAACTTTACGATAGTCTTGGATAGCCTTCATTGCTACCTCAGATAAGATGGTATAGCGAGCCTTACGCCCTTTTCCGGCACAAACCCGGATCAAACCTCGCTCCTCATCTAGAGCCTCAGGCTTTAGCCTAACTACTTCACTAACCCGGAGTCCCGCCGAATATACTAACATCAAAATTGCTCGATGCTTAACATTCGCTACCGAAGCGAATAACCGCTTGATCGCTTCACGGCTTAACACCACAGGTAATTTACGTTCTTTAAGCGGTCTTGCTATTCCCTCTATTTTCATTGGCTGCCGTAAGACTTTTTTATAAAGAAACCGAAGCGCGCTGATCGCTTGATCATAATAAGAGCGAGAGACTTTGGCTTCCTCAACCAGATATCGCAAATAGGCACGGATTTCCTCTGGTTTTACTTGGCCTGGTGATTTCTTCAGATACCGTAAATATCGTTGAGCATGTCCCAAATACGCCTTTCGCGTCTGGGGACTATAGCCTTCCAACACAAGCTGCTCGCTAAGGCGATTGATCGGCTTTTCTATATTATCTTGAGGTTCCGGCTGTTGGATAATCATTCTTTCATTGGCAAACAATACCCTTAACTTTTCAAGGGTATCCGGCTTTTCTGCAATCGTCCATACCTTCTTGTCTGGATGCCAAAGAGATGCAGGCATGGTTTTGATCTTTGCAACGCGCTCCTTAGAGTAAGGAAAAGCAACAGCCAGACGCCTCCCTGGTAAAAATCGAACTTTGATAGCCACGCTACCCCTCCCGTCTTTAATAAACCTACAACTCTCCACAATTTATTTCAATTTTAACCAAAGTATTAACTCCAAATACAAAAGTGCATAATAATCTTATTCGTTACAAGAATGTAAATTCCTGCCGAGTTATGCAAACGGAACCATAGCATGAGTAACTTGTCGAGTAGGGAAGGTGACTTTTACCCCTCTCTCACAGAACTTATTCCGATCTTTATCTACCATCCAAACCTATTTCGTTCGGTTCTACTTTAAATGACAAAGGTCTTAACGCGGCCCCCAAAACCACCTGTAGCCTTTTAAAATCATTATATCCTTCCATCGAAAACTCCAATTTCCAACATAACTAAAGTGACACACTCCTTCCCACAAACAAATTAACCTGCCACTTAGATCCCTCCTTATAGAAGCAGGATCTATCATCATTTTGGCGAATCTTCTAGGGGAAGGGGTGATGGGATAATGAAAAAAAAACTACCCTTGCTTATTATCTTTGCAATACTTACAGCCCGAGCTCAAGCTGAAGGCGCGTGGCTGGCAGGAATTGGTCTTCACAATGGCGTCTGGCTACATTCCCAAAATACAACTAGCCAGTGGACACTTGAGGACAAAAATGGCTATCTATTGACTCTAAACCAACAGGAAGGTAAAAGCGAACAGAGCCCTGTTTTATACCTACGAAATACTATTTTCTCGGGCGATGCCCAAATCGACGGCATCGCGAGGTTCTCAATAAATAAAAACTCTTTTGCTTTAAGTGGACTTTATCTAGGCTTCGGACCTCGTGTGGTGAAAGAGTGGGGCTCCTTTTATTTAAATCTAGGGGGCGTCCTCGCCAGCGGCACCTTCAATGCCACAGTTGACCAGGCTCAAGATGGTGAACCTGCCGAAGGCAACCCCAAGCTGGGGGATACAGTGGCTATCAGTTTTCTTGACCTTACCCCAGCTATGGAAGCCGGCATCGATTTTGAGTTTGGCAAAGTGGGACTCAATCTCGCCTACTCATTTATTGGACAGAAGAAAATAGATGCCTATAACTACACTTATCAAAAGAAACCAATCAATCTAGTGAAGCTAGATGGGCATTTAGCACCTGTGATCATCGGGGGGACATATCTTACCTGTAGTGTACTATATAAATTTTAGGAGGGAGCTAAATGGGGTTTCGCTTTCGCAAGAGCATCGGCCTGGGAAAGGGTGTGCGGCTAAATATTGGTAAGAAAACTGTAGGATTGAGCGTAGGCAAAAGAGGCCTGCGCCTCTCTACCAATTCTAAAGGCCAAAGCAGGGTCTCAGCAGGGATTCCAGGTACAGGCCTTTACTGGAACAGAGTCACTGAATAAATTACTGAAGGGTAAAAATAAAAAGACCCCGCGGGGAAGTGCAGGGTGCCTAACAGTTTTGATTGTGATTATGTTCCTTGTTGTGCTAACTTTTATCTTGACTTAAACTGCTCCGATCACGATACAGACTGCCGCTATAATATCTTCTAGATCCTGCTGGGAGACTGTGCCGATTCGGTTCATCAGCCTTGATTCATCTAGGCATCTAACCTGCAGCCCGTCTGCTGCAGACAGTTTGTCCAGCTGGTTTGATTCATCTGGCCTTAGGCGCACAAACCAAGGCTTGCCCTCAAAACTAGACTTCCAACTGGTGATGGGCACAACTACGCGCAGAGGCAGGCTAGAGAGGTAGTCTGCGCTGATCACAACGCATGGTCTGCGCTTTTGCATCTCAGAGCCTTGGGTTGGATCTAAATCCACCAGCCATACCTCTCCCCTCTGCCCCTTATTCATGCGCGTAGAAATCCTCTCCATTTAGTCTTGTGAAAATTGTCAGTTCATCATCCTCCATATACTCTTTGGCAAAGGCATCAGCAATTTGTTTTAGTTGCTCACAACAAACATTTATTTCTCTGGTCTCTCTCTCGTTTAAGAGGGCTACTGCCCTTCCTTGAGAAATAAATCCTTCAGCTACGGCCTGGCGTACAAGCAAGGGAAACCGGATTGGCTTTTCTGTATCCACTTCCTCACCAGGCTCTTGCCCATGCCAACTTAGCTTCTGGAAGTTTTTACAAATACAATCGTATCTATCCCGGGAAACGATGCCTAGATCAAAAGCACGACGTGCTAAAGCATTCATGCTGATCTTATACTCTTGCTTCAAGAGGCAAAGCTCGTCGAGGTCAAGTGTTTTTCGTCTGGTGCCTATTTTGTTCAATACACCCCTGCGAGGTGCGAGAAATGCCATGGCAAACCTTGCGGCAACCTCTTCCGGGTTTAAGGTCTCATCTACCTCTAAAATCAGGTGAGCTAATTGATGCCCTAAAATCTGCCGCTGCACGTCTCCTGGAAGGTTATCCTGGCAGACAGCAACTGGAATCGTATCATTGGCCCAACAAGAATAGCCAAGGATTTGGTCGGCTAGCTGTGAGAGCATCAGCACTTTGATCCCCCGCTCCTCTAGGGCCGAGGTCATGCTATCAATGGAGCGATAACCTAGCTCCCAGCGGCTCCTCAAGTCCTCTGCGATCTCCTCAACTTCCTCAACATGCCCAACGGAAAATCTCGGTCCTTCAAACGATACCTGTCTTTCTGGAGGCAATAGGCCCTCCAGTTCCAGGTATTTTTCGAGACCACTTTTAATGCGGGCCTCAATTGCTTCTCTTTTATAACGCGGAAGATTGGCTAATGTGCTAAAAACAGGGGGGGACAATTGGATTGATTGGTCTTGCAAAAAGAACTCCACTTTAACATTCAAATTCCGTGCGATTTGCAGCAAAACCGAGGGCCTGGGGCAGGTTTTGCCACTTTCATATTTGACGATGGCTGTATGGGAAACCCCAATGCGCTGCGCTAGCTCCCTGATTGTGAGCTCCGATGCAACTCTTGCCTGGCGAATCCTCTGTCCTAGCATCTATCTCACCCCTTGGTTTCCAGTATACTATTTTAGGATGGTTTTGTAAACCGGTTTGGGGTACGTTCAATAAAAAAAAGAGAACCATTCGATGGTCCTCTCATTATATCAGATCCTCGCAAGTTTTCGCGGTGAAGTACTTCCTTTTGGAGCCGACGACCGGACTTGAACCGGTAACCTGCGCATTACGAATGCGCTGCTCTGCCAGTTGAGCCACGTCGGCGAGAGATAAAAATGGAGCGGATGACGGGATTCGAACCCGCGACCCTTAGCTTGGGAAGCTAATGCTCTACCAACTGAGCTACATCCGCTTGTTAATAAAAATATAACACACCTGATGGCAAAATGCAAGGGGCGCGGAAGAGTTCCGGTAGAATACTTTTTTCTTTTTTCTTGTCCCCAAGAACAGCCCTCTAAGAACTTCTCTCTAAAATTTGAACAAATATACATAACGAATACTTGTATGGTAAACCTATTAATGGGGAGTTTCGGAAGCTAAACCCATTAGAGTTCTAGAGCGATCAAATCAACATCTCAGAACATTTCCTAAAGGCCTTAGACTAGGGCCTGGGAAAATTGAATTTGGTTAGTGTAAAATTATAGTAGGTCGTTGTCAGATAATTAGTTGTCAGACAACTAGTGGGAGAGCATCATCGCACAAAGAGAACATCCCCTCCTCGCGAGGAGGGGATGCGGGTGAATATTGCGAAAACATCTCTGCCAAAAGGAATTTGATGGGAAAAAATAGAAATAAGACCTCAC
>CALCRD010000377.1 GCA_937894355.1 uncultured Bacillus sp. | reverse complement strand
TGAAGTGAAATTCCATAGACTCGGCTTTGTGATTACCGATGAACAGCATCGGTTTGGTGTGGAACAACGACGGATTCTGCGGGAAAAAGGCGAGAATCCTGATGTTTTATTCATGACAGCGACGCCAATTCCTAGAACACTAGCCATTACCGTGTTTGGTGAAATGGATGTTTCTATTATCGATGAAATGCCCGCGGGAAGAAAAGCGATAGAAACGTATTGGGCCAAACAGGATATGCTTGAAAGAGTATTGCGGTTAATGGAGAAGGAACTAGACAAAGGGCGTCAGGCATATGTCATCTGTCCATTGATTGAAGAATCAGAGAAGCTGGATGTTCAAAATGCCATTGATGTCCATAGTACGCTAACCCATTTTTTTCAAAATCGAGTGAAGCTTGGACTGATGCATGGCCGGCTTCCCTCTGATGAAAAAGAGGCAGTCATGAAGGAATTTACCAGAAATGAAATTCAGGTTCTTGTATCAACCACCGTCGTTGAGGTCGGTGTTAACGTACCAAACGCCACCTTTATGCTTATTTATGATGCCGAGCGCTTTGGACTTTCGCAGCTTCATCAGCTTCGAGGCCGGGTGGGAAGGGGTTCTGAACAATCCTATTGTATTTTACTTGCTGACCCCAAAACCGAAGTGGGTAAGGAACGAATGAAAATTATGACTGAAACAAATGACGGCTTTGTGGTAAGTGAAAAGGATCTTGAGTTAAGAGGGCCTGGTGATTTTTTTGGTAAGAAGCAAAGCGGTTTACCAGAATTTAAGCTCGCAGATATGGTACATGATTTCCGGACATTAGAGACGGCAAGAAATGATGCCGCGGCTCTGATTCAATGGGATGTCTTTTGGAAATCTCCCGATTATGCACCGTTAAGGCAATATCTTGAAGAGTCAGGTGCTATGGCAGGAGAAAAACTGGACTAGCAAGCCGGCCTAAAGGTCGTTCTTTACCCTTTAGGCCGGCTTGCCATTTGCTTGTCGGGTCTGAGGTAAAATCCAAAAGCTGATTTTACTACCAAGCCGCTTCCGCATTTCATTTTTTTCTTGCAATCTAATTTTTAAACTTATATACTACTATTAGTACCTAGTCATAAGACTTTGAATGGGTGATAATATGAGACGAAGTAAAAAAGAACGTCAACAGCTGTTGACCATGACAATTAAAGATAATCCTTTTATTACCGATGAAGAGTTAGCTGAAAAATTCTCAGTAAGTGTGCAAACGATTCGATTAGATCGCTTAGAATTATCCATTCCGGAGCTAAGAGAGCGGATTAAGAATGTTGCTGAGAAGCGCTTTGATGATGAGATTCGCTCATTACCAATCGAAGAAGTAATTGGAGAAATTATTGATATAGAATTGGACAAAAGTGCCATCTCAATTTTAGATGTTAAAAGGGAACATGTGTTTAAACGAAATAAAATTGCTAGAGGACATCATTTATTCGCTCAAGCTAATTCATTAGCGGTCGCAGTAATTGATGATGAACTTGCATTGACATCAAAAGCAAATATATTATTTACTAGACCTGTTAAAGAAAACGAACGCATTATCGCAAAAGCAAAGGTCAATAATATTGATTTTGATAGCGGAAGAACATTTGTCGAAGTATCTAGTTTTGTGAATAATGAACTTGTCTTTAAAGGCGATTTTGTGATGGTCCGTTCAAAAAAATAATTAGAGGATGCGATTAACATGAAAATTGCTATAGACGCAATGGGTGGGGATCACGCTCCCAAAGAAATTGTGCTCGGAGCGATGAAAGCAGTCCAACAATTCCAAGATGTACATATAACCTTAATTGGTGATGAAACAAAGATAAATACATACTTAACGAATAATGAACGAATCGAAATTATCCATACTGAAGAAGTAATTTTAGGTACGGATGAACCGGTTAGAGCTGTTCGCCGAAAGAAAAATTCCTCCATGGTACTTACTGCAAAGGCTGTAGCCGATGGGTTAGCAGATGCCTGTATTTCTGCCGGTAATACAGGGGCTTTAGTGGCTACGGGACTTTTCGTAGTCGGAAGAATCGAAGGAATTGAACGTCCAGCCCTCTCGCCTACACTTCCAACAAGTGGAGGAGAAGGATTTTTATTGATGGATGTTGGTGCAAATTCCGATGCAAAACCGGAACATTTGTTACAATATGCAATCATGGGCTCTATTTACTCTGAGAAAGTGAGAGGAATAGAGAACCCACGAGTTGGACTTTTAAACATTGGCTCTGAAGAGAAAAAAGGAAACGACTTGACCAAAAAAGCCTTCGAATTACTAAAAGCTACTACAGAAATAAACTTTATTGGCAATGTTGAGGCCCGTGACCTTTTAGAAGGCGTCGCTGATGTTGTGGTTACCGACGGATTTACCGGGAATATGGTTTTAAAGACACTTGAGGGAACCGCACTTTCTATTTTTAAAATGTTAAAAAAAGCTTTAACAAGTGATTTGAAATCTAAGCTTGCGGCAGCAGTGTTAAAACCAAACTTGTATGAATTAAAAAATAAAATGGATTACTCAGAATATGGCGGCGCTGGACTTTTTGGATTGAAGGCTCCTGTTATTAAAGCTCATGGATCATCAGATGCGAATGCCATTTATAATGCAATTCGGCAAACCAGAGAAATGGTTGAAACGGATGTTTCTGGATTGATTAAAATATCGGTGGCAAATTTACCAGAAATGATTGATAAATAAATTTAAAGGGGATTTACAATGGGGAAAATTGCGTTTTTGTTTCCAGGTCAAGGATCACAAACGGTAGGAATGGGAAAAGCGATGGCAGATTCTCATCCAGAATCGAAAGCTATTTTTGAAAAAGCAGATCAAACTTTACAAGTATCACTATCAAAGTTAATTTTTGAAGGACCACAAGAGGAATTAACTTTAACTACAAATGCCCAACCGGCATTAATGACCACCAGCATAGCAATATTAGAACGCTTTAAGCAGTTCAATATTAAACCTGACTATTGTGCTGGACATAGTCTTGGTGAATATACCGCTCTAGTAGCTGCAGGCGCTTTTACGTTTGAAGAAGGTGTTTATGCTGTCCGAAAACGTGGCGAGTTTATGGAAGAAGCTGTTCCAGCTGGAGAGGGTACAATGGCTGCGGTTCTAGGAATGGACCGAGATAAGCTATCCGTTGTTTGTGGTGAGGTAACGAACGAGGGCAATCCTGTTCAACTTGCTAACCTGAATTGTCCTGGGCAAATCGTCATTTCAGGATCAAAAAAAGGTGTGGAACTTGCTTCTGTCAAAGCAAAAGAAGCTGGGGCAAAACGGGTGCTTCCATTAGATGTAAGTGGACCGTTTCATTCATCATTAATGAAGCCAGCTGCAGAAAAGTTAGGCGCAGTGCTTAATCAAATGAATATCAATCATGCTAATGTTCCAGTAATTGCTAATGTTTCTGCTGCTCCGATGACTTCAGCAGATGAAATTAAACAAAAATTAATCGAACAATTATATTCACCTGTACAATGGGAAGATTCCGTAAATCAAATGCTTGATCTAGGAGTAGACACATTTATCGAAATTGGACCTGGAAAGGTATTGTCTGGGTTAGTTAAAAAAATAAATCGGTCTGCCAAAACTTTCGCTGTTTCCGATGAAGAAACCTTAATGGCAACAGTTGAAGCATTAAAGGAGGAAACGAAATGAAATTACAAGGAAAAGCTGCGCTCGTAACTGGAGCATCCAGAGGAATTGGTCGTGAAATTGCTCTAGAACTTGCAAGACAAGGAGCAAATGTTGCTGTAAACTATTCAGGTAGTGAAGCGAGAGCTTTAGAAGTGGTTGCGGAAATTCAAAGCTTAGGCCGCGAAGCCTTTGCTGTTCAATGTGATGTAGCTAATAGTGAGTCTGTTACAGATATGGTCAAAAGAACGATTGAGCAATTTGGAAAACTTGATATATTAGTAAATAATGCTGGAATCACGAGGGATAACCTATTAATGAGAATGAAGGATGACGAATGGGATTCTGTCATTAATACCAATTTAAAAGGTGTTTTCCTTTGTACAAAAGCAGTTACTCGCCAAATGATGAAACAACGTAGTGGTCGTATCATCAATATCGCTTCTATCGTAGGCGTAAGCGGAAATGCTGGTCAAGCAAACTATGTTGCCGCTAAAGCTGGAGTAATTGGTTTAACAAAAACAGCAGCAAAAGAGCTTGCATCTCGTGGAATTACTGTAAATGCAGTAGCTCCAGGGTTTATTACTACTGATATGACGGATAAACTAACTAGTGAAGTGAAAGAAGCTATGCTAACCCAAATTCCATTGGCTCGCTTTGGCGAACCAAAAGACATCGCTAATGTAGTGACATTCTTGGCTGCTGAGGATAGCAGTTACATGACAGGTCAAACACTACATATCGATGGCGGAATGGTTATGTAACCTGGAATTAGTCGAGTATTAAAAGAAACTACCACTTCTGGAAGTTTCGCTTTATTATTTATAGAAAATACTCTATAATGTCTTGAGGGGAGGTGAATGGGCATGGCAGAAGTATTAGAACGCGTAACGAAAATCATCGTAGATCGTTTAGGAGTAGAAGAATCTCAGATTAAAATGGAAGCTTCCTTCAAAGAAGATCTTGGCGCTGATTCTTTAGATGTTGTTGAATTAGTAATGGAATTAGAAGATGAGTTTGATATGGAAATCTCTGACGATGATGCTGAGAAAATAGCCACAGTTGGTGACGCTGTGAATTACATAAAAAGCACTTTGTAATCGTTAGCAGTAAGTCTACTAAAGCTCCGTTTTTTAACGGGGCTTTATTCTGTAGGTAATAAGTATGGTTTTTACCAATGAACTTGGGTTAATGCAAATAAGCACCCAAGTTTCTTTGCGTAAAATGCACTTTTTTTATACACTTATAAAGAATGAGAAATATAGATGAAGATCATAGATTATAGATTATAGACCAAGGTGGAGACTAGAGTGCGCAAAAACGGATATACGAAAGAAATTAAATTAAATCGCGCAAAGGAAGAGCAATTTCGTAGTTTTCAAAAAAAACTAGGTATTGAATTTCATAATTGCCAGTTACTAAAACAGGCATTTACTCATTCATCCTATGTGAATGAGCATCGCAGAAAGCCATTTGAAGATAATGAAAGACTTGAATTTTTGGGAGACGCAGTACTTGAATTGACTGTTTCGCAATTTCTTTATAAAAAATATCCGATGATGAGTGAGGGAGAATTAACAAAAATACGGGCAGCCGTTGTATGTGAACCTTCGCTTGTGTCTTTTGCCAATGAACTGTCTTTTGGACAACTTGTATTACTCGGCAAAGGGGAAGAAATGACCAGAGGAAGAGAAAGACCGGCTTTACTTGCAGACGTCTTTGAAGCCTTTATCGGCGCTCTTTATCTGGATAAAGGGATTGAAACAGTCATAGAATTTTTAGATAGAATTGTTTTCCCAAAAATAAATGCGGGTGCTTTTTCTCATGTGATGGATTATAAAAGTCAATTACAAGAGCTTGTACAGAGAGACGGTGTTGGTTTACTTGAATATAAAATCCTTTTGGAAAAAGGACCAGCTCATAACCGTGAATTTGTTTCCCAGGTTTGTTTAAATAGTGACGAATTAGGGACAGGAACAGGCAAGTCTAAAAAAGAAGCCGAGCAGCATGCTGCTCAAATGGCCTTAGTAATATTAAAGAAACGGATGCAAGCAGATAACCACTCGTGAAAACCAAATAAGACGTAACAAGGCAATATAGGAGGAGACATCATGTTTTTAAAACGTTTGGATGTGGTAGGTTTTAAATCATTTGCTGAAAGAATCTCCGTCGATTTTGTACCAGGTGTTACTGCTGTTGTTGGTCCTAATGGTAGCGGAAAAAGTAATATTACCGATTCAATCCGTTGGGTGTTAGGTGAACAGTCAGCTAAATCACTGCGGGGAACAAAAATGGAAGATATTATTTTTGCAGGTAGTGATTCTAGACGGGCCTTGAATTTTGCTGAGGTAACGTTAACACTTGATAATGAAGATCAGTTTCTCCCAGTTGATTACAACGAGGTTAGTGTAACAAGAAGGGTTTATCGTTCAGGGGAAAGTGAGTTTTTAATAAATAAACAGTCTTGTCGATTAAAAGATATCATCGACTTATTTATGGACTCTGGTTTAGGAAGGGAAGCCTTCTCCATTATCAGTCAGGGTAAAGTTGAAGAAATTTTAAACAGTAAAGCTGAAGACCGCCGAACGATTTTTGAAGAAGCAGCCGGCGTTTTAAAATATAAGAACCGCAAGAAAAAAGCTGAGATTAAACTAATGGAAACGCAAGAAAACATTAATCGAGTTAATGATATTCTTTATGAGCTTGAAAGTCAGGTTGAGCCTTTAAAAATTCAAGCATCCATTGCTCGCGATTATGTCCAAAAAAAGGATGAGCTTGAACGTTTTGAGGTTTCACTGACTGTCCATGAAATTGAAGAGCTTCACGCCAAATGGGAAAGACTAACTTCTCAACTAGAGGAGCATCAGCAAAGTGAACTCGTCTTAGCAAGTGAGATTCAGAAGAAGGAAGCAAAAATAGAGGATTGGCGAAATCGGCTAAATGCTTTAGATGAATCCATTGATGAACTGCAAAACGTCCTGCTTCATACCACTGAAGAGTTAGAAAAAATTGAAGGACGAAAAGAAGTTTTAAAAGAAAGAAAGAAAAATGCCTCGCAAAATAAACAACAGCTAGAACGCAGTGTTTCCGAATACACCAATAAGATTGAGCTGCTTCAAGTGGAAAAGGATGAACAAACTCTTGCCACTGGGCAGCTCGAAACAGAAACAAACGTCTTCCAAACAAGCCTGAACGAAAAGCTTGCTCAAATTAAATTATTCAGTGAAAATATCGAGCAGAAAATCGAAACGTTAAAAAGTGATTATATCGAATTATTAAACAGTCAGGCCAATTGGAAAAATGAACTTCGTTATATTGAGCAGCAGCTCGAACAATTACAAAGCCGGACAAACAGGCTTGAGGAAGCAAATGAAAAATTTATTGAACAAAGAAACGATGTCACTGCTCGAAAAAATGCTGTTTTACAATCATTAGCGGAAATGAAAGAAAAGCTTGAAGGACAAGTCCAGTCTTATTTTCAACAGCAACGGAAGCTTGAATCTTTACAAAAAAGCTACCAAAAGCAAGAAAATAATTTGTATCAGGCCTACCAATATTTGCAAAAATCAAAATCCCGAAAAGAAATGCTTGAAGAAATGGAAGAAGACTTTTCAGGTTTTTTTCAAGGTGTTAAAGAAGTTTTGAAAGCCAGAAACCATACGCTCAAGGGAATCGAGGGTGCAGTTGCCGAGCTAATTACAGCTCCAAAACAGCTTGAAACGGCAATCGAAATTGCTCTTGGGGCGGCAATGCAGCATATTATTGTTAAGACGGAGCAGGATGCTAGGCAGGCGATTCAATTTTTAAAACAGAATTCCTTCGGCCGGGCTACCTTTTTGCCACTTAATGTAGTAAAAGGGCGGAACTTATCATCAGCTCAGCTGGAATCGATAAAAGGACACCCGTCATTTGTGGGTACAGCTTCATCTCTTATCAAGTACGATGCAAAATATCAAGATATTATGGCTAACCTGTTAGGGAATGTCGTGATAACTAAAGACTTAAAGGGCGCAAATGAACTAGCCAAGGTTCTGCAATACCGCTCTCGCTTTGTGACCCTAGAAGGTGACGTAGTAAACCCAGGTGGTTCGATGACAGGGGGGACGGTAAAACAGAAAACCAATTCATTGCTTAGCAGAAAAGCGGAAATTGAGGACCTGAAGGAAAAACTAGTAGGAATGGAACAAAAAACCAGCGAACTGGAAACTCAGGTGAAATCCCTGAAAAGTGACATTCAGGAACAGGAAAAAGTACGCGAATCCCTAAGAAAGATTGGCGAAGAGCTTCGTCTTGATGAACAATCCTTAAAAGGGGATCTTCGGCAAATTGAACAGGAAGAAAAGAATGTAAACGAACGTCTAGCATTATATGATGTGGATAAGTCGCAATTTACAACAGAAAAGGAATCCCTTTCTGTTCGGAAAATTGAGCTAGAAGAGAATCTTGAACAGGTAAAAAAGGAAATTGCTGACTTAGATAGTGAAATTCAAAAGCTTTCAAAGCAAAAAAATAGCGAATCGACTTCAAGAGAAACTTTAGCAAATGAGATTAGTGAATTAAAGGTGTTGCTAGCGGAAAAGAACCAGCAACTTTTTTCACTAAAAGAAAAGCTGTCAAGAGTTTCATTGGAGCTTACTGAAAATGAAGAAAAGCTTGCGCTGGTGACAGAGGATTTAGCTTTGTTATCTTCAGAAATGACAGACAGCTCATCAGGAGAAGACCAGCTTGAAATGGCCGCTAATCGGGTACTCCTAGAAAAAAATGAAACTGCTAAATTGATTTCCTCACGGAGAGAAGAGCGGGTAAAAATCCAATTGGATGTTGAGGATGCTGAACTTGAGGCCAAAGAAATAAAAAGGCAGCATAAAGGCATGGTTGAGGTCTTAAAGGATGAAGAAGTCAAATTAAATCGTTGTGATGTGGAATTAGAAAACCGTCTTGCCCATCTGCGTGAGGAGTATATGTTAACTTACGAAGGAGCAAAGCTTCAATATCCATTGGAAATTCCTGTGGATGAGGCTCGCAAAAAAGTGAAGCTAATCAAACTGGCAATTGAAGAATTAGGCACTGTCAACTTGGGAGCCATTGAAGAGTATGAAAGGGTTTCAGAGCGTTATGAGTTTTTACTAGAGCAAAAAACCGACCTTCAGGAAGCGAAGGACACTCTTTTTCAAGTAATTGCTGAAATGGATGTGGAAATGAAAAAACGTTTTGAACAAACCTTTACCGGAATTCGCTCCCATTTTGAGCCTACGTTTCAAGCCTTGTTTGGTGGCGGGAGAGCAGACCTGTGTTTAACAAACCCGGAGGACCTTTTAAATACTGGGGTGGAAATCGTTGCTCAGCCACCAGGAAAAAAATTGACTAACCTCGGTCTATTATCTGGAGGAGAGCGGGCTTTAACGGCGATTGCCCTTCTTTTCTCCATCTTAAAAATTCGCCCAGTTCCATTTTGTATCTTGGATGAAGTCGAAGCAGCTCTTGATGAAGCGAATGTAAACCGATTTAGTAGATATTTAAAACGATACAGTACTGAGACTCAATTTATCGTGATCACCCATCGTAAAGGAACCATGGAAGAAGCCGATGTTCTATATGGCATCACCATGCAAGAATCAGGCGTTTCCAGGCTCGTCTCAGTTCGTTTAGAAGATGATACGCATGAATTAGTAAACTCAAATTGAAGTAGATACCGATTATGATTTTTAATCGGAAAAGGAGTGATAAGATGAGCTTTTTAAAAAGACTAAAAGAAAAAATCACTGCCCAAACGGACAGTGTTACAGAGAAGTTTAAGCAAGGTTTATCGAAAACTAGGGATAATTTTTCCGGAAAAGTAAATGATTTAGTTGCCAGATATCGCAAAGTCGATGAGGACTTTTTTGAAGAATTAGAAGAAATCCTGATTCAAGCCGATGTTGGCTTTGAAACTGTGATGACGCTAATTGATGAGTTGAAAATGGAAGTGAAGCGGAAAAACATAACCGAGCCATCAGAGGTTCAAAGTGTCATTTCTGAAAAGCTGGTTGAAATTTATCAAGGCGGCGATCATACAGTTTCGTCAGAGATTAATATTCAGGACAGTGGATTAACCGTTATCTTATTTGTTGGCGTAAACGGTGTGGGGAAAACGACGACGATTGGTAAGCTTGGGCATAAATTCAAATCAGAAGGTAAGCAGGTATTAATGGCTGCAGGAGACACCTTCCGCGCCGGTGCCATTGAACAA
The DNA here is from genome assembly GCA_937894355.1 of uncultured Bacillus sp. Taxonomy (GTDB): domain Bacteria; phylum Bacillota; class Bacilli; order Bacillales; family Cytobacillaceae; genus Bacillus_BU. The sequence continues at coordinate 24,421 of CALCRD010000377.1, read as the reverse complement.
TTAGAGGTATGGGGCGAACGGGTTGGTGTAGAGGTGATTAAACAGGGAGCGGGTTCTGATCCTGCTGCGGTAATGTTTGATGCAATCCAAGCTGCAAAAGCACGTAATGTTGATATTCTTCTCTGTGACACCGCTGGTCGTTTGCAAAATAAAGTAAACTTAATGAAAGAGCTCGAAAAAGTAAAACGGGTAATTGAACGTGAAATCCCGGGAGCTCCACACGAAGTATTGCTTGTTTTAGATGCTACAACTGGACAAAATGCGATGATTCAGGCAAAAACCTTTAAAGAAGTAACTGATGTAAGTGGAATCGTGTTGACCAAGCTTGATGGGACAGCCAAAGGTGGAATTGTTTTAGCGATTCGAAATGAGCTTAGTATCCCTGTTAAATTTGTCGGACTTGGCGAAAAAATGGACGACCTGCAAGAGTTTGATGCGGAGAAATATGTATACGGCTTGTTTGCCGATCAAGTAGAAAATGAGCAGGATGAAGATTAGTAGATAAAGTCCTTTGTAACACTTGTTTTCGCTTTCAATCTTTCTTGACATGAAATCTTGTCTTGTGTAAACTATGATGTAAAGGCTTTTCACTTAACAAGGGGGAACGGCGATGTTAGAAAAAACAACAAGGATAAACTACCTTTATGATTTTTATCAATCGTTGTTAACTCCGAAGCAACGCAGCTATATGTCCCTGTATTATTTAGATGATTTCTCTTTAGGGGAAATTGCTGAAGAATATGACGTTAGTCGCCAAGCTGTATATGACAATATAAAGCGTACTGAAGCAATGCTTGAGGAATATGAAGAAAAGCTGTTATTACTACAAAAATTTCAAGAACGGGGCAAGCTTTTTGCTACTTTAAAGGGTCTGCTAGAAGCAGAAAATCCATCGAAGCTAGCAATGTATGAAGCAGTTGCCGAACTCGAGAAATTAGATTAGGAGGCGGCAGAAATATGGCATTTGAAGGATTGGCCGACCGACTGCAAAATTCAATCCAAAAAATCCGCGGCAAAGGTAAGGTAAATGAAGCGGACGTAAAGGAAATGATGCGTGAAGTACGTTTAGCTCTTTTAGAGGCTGACGTTAACTTTAAAGTTGTCAAAGAATTTGTTAAAAAAGTTAGTGAGCGAGCTGTTGGGCAAGAAGTATTAAAGAGTTTGACACCGGGACAACAAGTTATAAAAGTTGTTCAAGAAGAATTAACTGCCCTTATGGGTGGAGAACAAAGTAAAATTGCCGTTTCAACCCGACCACCAACAGTTATTCTAATGGTTGGACTTCAGGGTGCAGGTAAAACAACGACAACAGGAAAACTTGCCAATCTGCTCCGGAAAAAGTACAATCGCAACCCGATGCTTGTTGCTGGCGATATTTATCGACCAGCTGCCATAAAACAGCTTGAGACTCTTGGGAAACAATTAAGTATGCCAGTTTTTTCTCTTGGTGATCAAGTTAGTCCAGTGGAGATTGCTAGACAAGCGATTGCTAAAGCGAAAGAAGACCATCATGATTATGTATTAATTGATACCGCAGGTCGCCTTCATGTTGATGAAACACTAATGGATGAACTAAAGGATATCAAAGAGCTAACCAAACCTGATGAAATTTTCCTTGTCGTTGATGCGATGACAGGTCAGGATGCGGTTAATGTAGCGCAAAGCTTTAATGAGACCCTTGGTTTAACTGGTGTTGTCTTAACGAAATTAGATGGTGATACCCGTGGTGGGGCAGCCCTTTCAATTCGTTCTGTGACCAATACACCGATTAAATTTGTTGGTCTTGGTGAAAAGATGGATGCACTAGAGGCTTTCCATCCAGAACGAATGGCCTCAAGGATTTTAGGAATGGGCGATGTGCTGACTCTTATTGAAAAAGCTCAGGCGAATGTCGATGAAGAGAAAGCAAAAGAACTAGAAAAGAAGATGCGAACAGCATCCTTCACCTTTGACGATTTCCTTGATCAACTTGGACAGGTTCGTAATATGGGTCCATTAGATGAACTCTTAAAAATGATGCCTGGTGCCAATAAAATGAAAGGATTGAATAATCTTCAAATCGATGAAAAACAAATTTCCCATGTGGAAGCGATCATTCAATCGATGACTAAAGAAGAAAAAATTCATCCAGAATTAATTAATGCAAATCGCCGGAAGCGGATTGCCAAAGGAAGCGGTACATCCGTTCCTGAAGTAAATCGTCTGTTAAAGCAATTTGAAGATATGAAAAAAATGATGAAACAAATGACAGGCATGCAACCAAAAGGAAAGAAAAAAGGTGGCTTTAAACTACCATTCAACCCTTTCCAGTAGTGAGTGATTGGAATTAAGTTCCATTTGTAAGGTGTTAAGAAAAAACACTTTACAAACTTTTTATTCATTGCTATTATATTATCTTGTGTGAAACTATTCGGAGGTGCTTTTTAAAATGGCAGTAAAAATTCGTTTAAAACGTGTGGGAGCAAAAAAATCCCCTTTCTATCGTATTGTAGTTGCAGATTCTCGTTCACCACGTGATGGTCGTTATATTGAAACAGTTGGGACTTATAATCCAGTTGCAGAACCAGCTCAAGTGTTAATTAACGAAGAATTAGCTTTAAAATGGTTACAAGACGGCGCAAAGCCATCTGATACAGTTCGTAACCTTTTCTCAAAACAAGGCATTATGGAAAAATATCATAATGTTAAAAACGGCAAGTAATTTGTGAGTGCGATGAAAGAACTAATTGAGACAATTGTTAAGCCACTTGTGGATTTTTCGGAAGATGTTCATGTAGATGTCATTGAAGAAGATCAACGCGTAACCTATAAACTTTCAGTCAACAAAACCGACATGGGTAAGGTGATTGGAAAACAGGGACGAGTTGCAAAGGCGATAAGAACAGTAGTCTATGCAGCAGGAGCAACACAACAGAAAAAGATATTCTTAGAAATTTCTGAATGAGGAGGGAGCATCCCTCCTCTTTTCATATATGTCAACAACTTTACCAAAGCAAAAAAAGCAAACAAATTGCCAGTTTCATTAAGAATAAGCGTTTTGGGAGGCGCTAGCATTGAAACTACTTCAGACTGTTATTGTTAAGCAGGTACTAACGGCAAAGAGCATTGAAAAGCTATTTGACAAGTACCATTCAAAAAAGCTCCAGCTTCAAAAAGAATGTGATCAGCTAAGATTTGAATTAAAAAGGCTTGAGAAGACTAAAAAGTACCAGCCGTCCAATTTAAAACAGCATTTTGAAAAAGAAATTCAAATTCGGCTAGAAAAAATAAAATTGGCTGATTTTCAAATTGAACAACTACATAACCTACCAATAGGAAGCGAATTAAAAGAGCGAGAAGTACAAGCTCTTGTTGAGATAAATGAAGGAGACCCTTGGGAAGATTTTTTAACGGGTCAAATAATTGTTATTAAAGATGGCTACGTAATTGAAATTAGAGAGAGGTGAAAAAACGAATGGAAAAATGGTTTAATGTCGGAAAAATTGTAAATACCCATGGTCTACAAGGAGAAGTTAGAGTTATTTCAAACACCGATTTTGTTGAGAAACGGTTTAAGCCAGGAAATCATTTATTCTTGTATATGGAGGAATCTTCGAGCCCTATCGAGTTGACAGTGAAATCTCACCGAACACATAAAAATTTCGAATTGCTCACTTTCGTTGAGTTTAATGATGTTAATGATGTAGAAAAATATAAAGGTGGGACATTAAAAGTTCCTGAAGCACAGCTTGGTACCCTTGAAGAAAACGAGTTTTATTTCCATGAAATAATCGGATGTCTTGTGTTTACTGTTCATGGAGAAGAAGTTGGAAAAATAACTGAAATATTAACTCCTGGGGCAAATGACGTTTGGGTCGTAAGAGGAAAAGTAGGGAAGGATATTTTGATTCCTTATATCGATGAAATTGTGAAAAAAGTGGATGTGAAAGAAAAAGTAATTCTGATTCAGCCAATGGAAGGCCTATTGTCATGATGAAAATCGATGTGCTTACTCTTTTTCCAGAAATGTTTTCAGGCGTTTTGTCTCAATCTATTTTGAAAAAGGCAGCTGAAGGTGGGGCTGCTAGTTATAACGTTATCAATTTTCGTCAGTTTTCTGACAATAAACATCAAACGGTCGATGATTATCCATATGGTGGTGGGGCTGGGATGGTGTTAAAACCCCAGCCAATTTTTGATGCTGTAAACAACCTCTTGAACGGGGCTGAAGAACAACCTCCGCGGGTAATTCTTCTTTGTCCGCAAGGGGAACGTTTTACCCAAAAAAAAGCAGAGGAACTTTCCAAAGAAAGACATCTGATTTTTATTTGTGGTCATTACGAGGGGTATGATGAGAGAATACGTGAGCACTTAATTACTGATGAGATTTCCATTGGAGATTATGTGCTAACTGGTGGCGAGCTTGGCGCCATGGTGATTATTGATAGTGTCGTTAGGCTCCTTCCAGAGGTTCTTGGAAATGAGGAATCGCATCAACAAGATTCATTTAGTACAGGGTTCCTTGAACATCCTCATTATACACGACCTGCAGAATTTCGCGGAATGAAGGTTCCTGATGTCCTTTTATCAGGAAATCACCGTCACATTGAAGAATGGCGGACGAAGGAATCATTGAGGCGTACATACCTGCGACGTCCTGATCTCCTTGAAAAAGTAGACCTGACTGAACAACAACAGAAATGGCTAAAAGAATTTGCAAAACAACCAGAGTAACTATTGCGGAAGAACCGTGTTTATGGTATGATATTTTTTGTGACTTGGACCTAGTAGTCCTATGTCTTATAACGATGTTCCGCTGCACTTATCAAGAATGTAAGAGCATCTGTGGGAGGAGATGAAAAACGATGCAAAAATTAATTGAAGATATCACAAAAGAACAACTTCGCTCTGATCTTCCAACGTTCCGTCCTGGTGATACAGTACGTGTTCACGTTAAAGTTGTCGAGGGTACTCGCGAACGTATTCAGCTGTTTGAAGGTGTTGTGATTAAGCGTCGTGGTGGTGGAATTAGCGAAACTTTTACAGTACGTAAAATTTCTTATGGAGTTGGCGTTGAACGTGCCTTCCCAGTACACACACCTAAAATTGCGAAGCTTGAAGTTCTTCGCCGCGGTAAAGTCCGTCGTGCAAAACTTTACTACTTGCGTAACCTTCGCGGTAAAAAAGCTCGTATTAAAGAAATTAGATAAGTTGTCTAAAGAAGGGCTTGGATTCAAGCCCTTTTTTCATCTAGAAAAATAAATTCAAATAATTGACATAAGAGTAAAATATATTTTTCAAATTGAAAGTCTGATTGTGGAATTTATTCAAAGTTTATGAAAAAATACATCTAAGTGAACACTTTTTATGTTGAGAATGGTGGGGAATATTTTATGACAAAAAAGAAAAACGAACTCTGGGAATGGACAAAAGCATTAATCATTGCGGTATTATTAGCTACTGTTATTCGTACATTTTTATTTGCCCCTATTGTTGTTGACGGTTCCTCGATGATGCCGACACTCCATAATCAGGACCGAATGATTGTAAGTAAATTTAGTTATAAAATTGGTGAACCCGAACGTTTTGATATTATTGTCTTTCATGCACCTGAAGGCAAAGACTATATTAAACGTATAATTGGCTTACCTGGAGATACGATTGAGTATAAAGATGACACTCTATTTGTAAATGGAAAATCCTATAAAGAGGATTATTTAGACACCTATAAGCAGGAACTCATTGATGGACCACTTACAGAGCCGTTTACAATTGAAGAGAAAACGGGCAAGAAAACAGTCCCAGAAGGACATTTATTTGTAATGGGTGATAATCGCCGCTACAGTAAAGACTCAAGACATATCGGTACAGTTCCAATGGGGAAAGTACTCGGTAAAACAAGCATTCTCTACTGGCCAATCAAAGACATGCAAATTATTGAGTAAAAGCGAAAAGCGGATGCGGCTGCAGCATGGTCAGGGATAAATAGCGGTAGTTAGTAGAAAGGGGTGAACGCTTTGACAATTCAATGGTTCCCCGGACATATGGCAAAAGCTCGTCGTCAGGTAACGGAAAAGCTTAAACTAGTTGATATTATTTTTGAACTAGTAGATGCGAGAATTCCACTTTCGTCGAGAAATCCGATGATTGATGAAATCATTCAACACAAACCAAGACTTGTTTTATTAAATAAAGCGGATATGGCCGATAAGGAAATTACCAAGCAGTGGATTCGATATTTTCAAGAAAATGGGATCACGGCATTGGCGATTAATTCCCAAGAAGGTATCGGTATGAAAGAAATCGTTAATGAGGCCAAGAAACTTCTTAGCGAAAAATTCGATAAAATGAAATCAAGAGGGATTAGACCCCGAGCCATTCGGGCAATGATTGTTGGGATTCCAAATGCCGGGAAATCCACTTTGATTAACCGTCTTGCCAAAAAGAATATTGCCAAGACTGGGAATACTCCTGGCGTCACAAAAGCACAACAATGGATAAAAGTTGGAAAAGAGCTTGAATTATTGGACACTCCTGGAATCTTGTGGCCTAAATTCGATGACCAAACTGTCGGGCTAAAATTAGCAGTCACTGGAGCGATTAAAGATACACTTCTAAATATGTATGAAATTTCTTCCTTTGCATTACAATATTTAGAAAAGGAATATCCCAATCGACTACAAGAGCGCTATAAAATAGAAGATTTTCCGGAAGACATTGTTGAGCTGTTTAATCAAATTGGAAAATTTCGCGGTTGCTTAATGGGTGGTGCTGAAGTGGACTACGATAAAGTGGCTGAACTGGTGATTCGGGAAATCCGCATGGAGAAGCTAGGGCCGCTTACTTTTGAAAAACCTAGTGATATACTTCAAACAAACGAGAATGAATCAAAACCTGAATGAGTGGGGTTTTGGTTCTTTTTTTTGCGTTCGGTGACGGAAAGGTTCTTATCGGTGGGAGGAACAAGTTAAGCGACCGATTGGAAAAATAGACGGATAAATTCCGCTTAATTAGTAAATTTCATCAAAAATAGCTTCAATAGACGGAGAGATTCCGCCTATTGAACCGAAAAACGGGAAAATGGAGGATTTTATTGAAGATAACCGGAAAAACTCCGCCCATCTCCCCCTGAATCTAGCCCTATTCTAAATCCAAACTGAAAAAACTTCGCCTATTCCCTTCAAAGTGTTGGTAAAAGTCTTAATAATATATCCTGCCGTTTTTTCATATTTATATGCTGTAATTGTAGTTCAATTTCCCCAATCGTTAATTTTTTCATATTTTTAGTATAATATTAGTTAATCTAACTGTTAAAGAAACAGACTCAAAGGAGAAAATCAATGAAGAAATTAACGATTGGGGAAATTGAACTACAATTACAGCATATAAATAGCCAAGAGGATCCATTTTTCGATACATTAATTACCGATGAACGAAAGGGAGTTCAACAACTCGTCACCAGGTGGAAAAAGCAACGTGAGCATGAAAGAAAAGTTCAGGAAAAATTTGCCGAAATGAGTCGTTATGAAGGTGGATTGTGGCGTCAGGGTTATAGATTAATAGCCGGAATTGATGAGGTTGGACGTGGACCTCTCGCAGGGCCCGTGGTTGCAGCAGCAGTCATTCTTCCAGAAGATTTTATGCTTTTAGGAATTGACGACTCTAAAAAAATAACCGAAGCGAACCGAGAAATCTTTTTTGCACAAATTATGGACCAGGCTGTAGCGGTCAGTATAGGCACAGTCAGTCCAGAAGAAATTGACCGAATCAATATATATGAAGCTACTAAAAAAGCGATGCTTGCAGCAATATCGGGATTACATACAAAGCCGGAATATTTACTAATAGACGCAATGAAGCTGGAAACTCCATATCCATATGAAGCTATTATTAAAGGTGATGCCAAGAGCATTTCGATTGCTGCAGCATCGATTATTGCTAAGGTAACACGAGATCGTTATATGAAAGAGCTTGGGCAACAGTATCCGCAATATGGCTTTGCAAACCATATGGGCTATGGAACAAAGGAACACTTACTGGCAATTGACAAACACGGAATAACTCCATATCATCGGAAAAGTTTTGCTCCAATCAAAGATATGAATTGTTAAAATATTTTGAAAAGTTTAATTTTTCGGAATATTAAAGTGGACAAATGACTTATTTTTCTTATAAAATAAGATATGATTTTGTTTTAGTTGAAAGTTTGATTGGAGGATGGAAAATGAATATCCATGAGTATCAAGGAAAAGAAATCCTCAGAAAATATGGGGTATCCGTTCCGAATGGCAAAGTTGCCTTTACCGTCGAAGAAGCGGTTGAAGCTGCGAAATCACTTGGAACTGTTGTTTGTGTTGTGAAAGCACAAATTCACGCAGGAGGACGAGGAAAAGCGGGTGGAGTTAAGGTTGCAAAAAACCTTGATGAGGTACGTACATACGCTAGTGAGATCTTAGGAAAAACATTGGTAACCCATCAGACTGGACCTGAAGGAAAAGAAGTAAAACGCTTATTAATCGAAGAAGGTTGCGACATTAAAAAAGAATACTATGTGGGTTTAGTTTTAGATCGAGCTACATCTCATATTGTGTTAATGGCATCTGAAGAAGGTGGAACAGAGATTGAAGAGGTGGCAGAAAAAACACCTGAAAAAATTTTTAAGGAGAGTATCGATCCGGTTGTCGGATTAACTGCTTTTCAAGCTCGAAGGATTGCTTTTAAAATTAATATCCCTAAAGAGCTGATTAATCAAGCAGTGAAATTTATGTTGGGTTTATATGCAGCATATATTGACAAGGATTGTTCCATAGCTGAAATTAATCCGCTTGTTGTCACAGGTGATGGCAAAGTAGTGGCTTTGGATGCAAAATTAAACTTTGATGACAACGCACTTTTCAGGCAAAAAGATATTGTAGAATACCGTGATCTTGATGAAGAGGATGCAAAAGAAATTGAAGCCTCGAAATACGATCTCAGCTATGTTTCATTAAATGGCAATATCGGTTGTATGGTCAATGGCGCCGGATTGGCGATGTCAACCATGGATATTATTAAACACTACGGCGGAGATCCCGCAAACTTCCTTGATGTTGGGGGCGGTGCGACTGCTGAAAAGGTAACAGAAGCATTTAAAATTATCCTTTCTGATTCAAACGTTAAAGGAATTTTTGTGAATATCTTTGGCGGTATTATGAAATGTGATGTGATTGCAATTGGTGTGATTGAGGCTGCTAAGCAAGTCGGATTAACTGTTCCACTTGTTGTTCGTTTAGAAGGAACGAACGTTGATTTAGGCAAGAAAATCCTAGGTGAATCCGGATTAAATATTGTCGCAGCTGAATCTATGGCCGATGGAGCACAAAAAATCGTTTCCTTAGTAACTGAATAGGAATTGAAAGGAGAATTCATGTGGGCGTATTTATCAATAAGGATACACAGGTAATTGTACAAGGAATCACTGGTGCTACGGCACTTTTTCATACAAAACAAATGATTGAATATGGAACGAAAATTGTTGGTGGAACTTCTCCGGGTAAGGGTGGAATTGAGGTTGAAGGAGTCCCTGTATTTAATTCGGTGATCGACGCTGTGCAAGCTACAGGTGCCACTGTGTCAGTTATTTACGTTCCGGCTCCGTTTGCTGCTGATGCTATATTAGAAGCGGTAGAAGCAGAGCTAGACCTTGCTATATGTATTACCGAGCATATCCCTGTTTTGGATATGGTTAAAGTAAAACGTTATATGGAAGGCAAGAAAACACGCCTTGTAGGACCGAACTGTCCAGGAGTCATTACTGCAGATGAGTGTAAAATTGGAATAATGCCTGGTTATATTCATACCAAAGGTCATGTTGGCGTTGTATCCCGTTCAGGAACCTTGACCTATGAAGCTGTGCATCAATTAACGCAAGCTGGAATTGGTCAAACATCAGCTGTGGGGATCGGTGGCGATCCAGTTAATGGTACCAACTTTATCGATGTCTTGAAAGCATTTAATGAAGATCCAGAAACCTATGCTGTGATTATGATTGGTGAAATCGGTGGGACCGCTGAAGAAGAAGCTGCCGAATGGGTAAAGGCGAACATGACCAAACCAGTTGTCGGTTTCATTGGTGGACGTACAGCTCCTCCTGGTAAACGGATGGGACACGCAGGTGCGATTATTTCCGGAGGCAAAGGGACTGCAGACGAAAAAATTCGCGTGATGAATCAGTGCGGAATAAAGGTTGCCGATACACCATCTGTTATGGGTGAAACTTTAATAGAAGTGTTAAAAGAAAAAGGCCTATACGAAAAGTGTAAAAATATTAGCTAATTGTGGTAGAGTAGAGATGTAACTTCTAAGCAATGTTTTTAGGGCAACAGCTAACTTATTTGTGATTAATCATTTTATCAAGCGATTTTTTGAAAAAAGTCAAGTGGGTATGCCTGGACTTAAAGTCCCTCTTAGAGTGGCTTTAAGCCCTTGTTTATTGCTTTTTCAACCACAATAATCCTTCTCATACTGGTACTAAAAAAACTTCGCAATACTTCCCCTGGAGGGCTAAAAAATGATGAATTTTAATCAAAAGCTGATTCTCCTTCACCACTGGAGAGGAATCACCTGGCAAAACGTGCTAACAATATTAACAAATGACCCCACACTCTCTCTCCTTCATCACTTTACAGTGACAGAACTGAAAAGTAATTACCCAATCACAAAGCTATCGCCCTCACTAACTGACCTACATGTTGCTGAAACGTTACTCTTACTAAGAAACTATCAACAAAATGACATTCATGTTTTCACTATTTTTGACGAAGGTTATCCTGCTTTGCTAAAGGAAACATACCAACCTCCTTGGGTGATTTTTGCTAAAGGAAACGTAGAGTTATTGCAGGATAATAAAATGTTAGCTGTAGTAGGTTCAAGAGATGCCTCAACATATGGAAAAATGACGATTCAAAGCCTATTTCCAACGCTTATCGAACATGGTTTTATTATTATTAGCGGATTGGCGAAGGGTGTAGATGCCTATAGTCATGAGACGGCCATTAAGCTTGGTGGGCAAACAATAGCGGTCATTGCCGGTGGTTTTTTTCATATTTACCCAAAAGAAAATCTCGCCTTAGGGAAAAAAATGATGAAAACTCAGCTTGTTATTTCTGAGTATCCACCAGAAACGAAACCGGAAAGATGGCATTTTCCGATGAGGAATCGAATTATTAGTGGGATTAGTAGAGGAACATTGATCATTGAAGCCAAACAAAAGAGCGGCTCGCTTATTACAGCAAATTGCGCTTTAAATGAAGGAAGAGAGGTCTTTGCTGTTCCAGGGACCATTTTTAGCGCTAATTCAGTCGGACCAAATGAACTTATCCAACAAGGAGCAAAACTGGTCCAAACCGCTGAAGATATTCTCGAAGAATTAAGCTATTAAACGTATTTTTTTCGAATTTCCCAAGCAAAAATGGTGAATAAAAAAATGTCTATTTTATATTTTTTAGCAAAAAAGGTTGATATTATTGTCAATGTGTTATACATTTTGCAACAGAAGTTGATTGTAAATATAGGGTATGAAAACGGTTTCTTAATGTTAAATATTGACAAAGATAAGATTAATGTTTAATAATGATGATATTTTATACATGCAATTAATGTTGTGAATAAATAAATTTTCGAAAAATCCCTCTTAAGGAGGACTACCTAATGTCAGATTATCTTGTAATCGTTGAATCTCCGGCAAAGGCGAAGACGATTGAACGGTATCTCGGAAAAAAATACAAAGTAAAAGCCTCCATGGGACATGTGCGCGATTTGCCGAAAAGTCAAATGGGTGTAGATGTTAAACATAATTTTGAACCTAAGTACATAACCATTCGTGGCAAAGGTCCTGTTATGAAAGAATTAAAAACCGCTGCTAAAAAAGCAAAAAAAGTCTATCTCGCAGCTGACCCGGATCGCGAAGGGGAAGCCATTGCTTGGCATCTAGCTCATAGCTTAGATGTGGATATAAATTCTGATTGCCGCGTTGTTTTTAATGAAATAACGAAGGATGCTATTAAAGATTCGTTTAAAAGTCCACGTCCCATTAATATGGGGTTGGTGGATGCACAACAAGCTAGACGAGTTCTTGACCGGTTGGTTGGATACAATATTAGCCCGCTTTTATGGAAGAAAGTAAAAAAAGGGTTAAGTGCCGGACGTGTGCAATCGGTTGCCGTAAAGCTAATCATTGACCGCGAAAAAGAGATTGAGGCTTTTGTTCCAGAGGAATACTGGACGATTAACGGTGAATTTTTAAAAGGTTCTGAGATGTTTGAGGCCTCATTTTATGGTTTTGGAAACAAGAAAGTTGAACTTCACTCACAAGCAGAAGTGAATGAAGTACTCGCAAAACTTAAGGGAAACCGTTTTGCTGTTGTCTCTGTTACTAAAAAAGAACGCAGACGAAATCCTTCTTTTTCTTTTACAACCTCTTCTTTGCAACAAGAGGCAGCTCGAAAGTTGAATTTTAGAGCTAAGAAGACAATGATGATTGCTCAACAGCTCTATGAAGGAATTGAATTAGGAAAAGAAGGAACCGTTGGTTTAATAACCTATATGAGAACGGATTCAACGCGGATTTCGGAGGTTGCCCAAGAGGAAGCCGTCGAATATATTCAATCTACTTTTGGAGCAGAATTCCTAAATATCGAAAAACGAAAAGAGAAAAAACAAGCCAATGCCCAAGATGCGCATGAAGCTGTAAGACCTACAAGTATCCTTCGTGAGCCTAGTAGCTTGAAGGAATTTTTATCTAGAGATCAACTTAGATTATATAAGTTAATCTGGGAACGTTTTTTGGCAAGTCAAATGGCCCCAGCAATAATGGATACGATGAGTGTCGATTTGAAAAATGGAGAGGTCGTTTTTCGGGCAAACGGATCCAAAATAAAATTCCCAGGATTTATGAAGGTTTATGTTGAAGGAACCGATGATCAAACAGAAGAACGTGATAAGCTCCTTCCTGATTTAAAACTAGACGAAGAAGTTCTGAAAAAAGAAATCGACCCGAAACAGCATTTTACCCAGCCGCCGCCAAGGTATACGGAAGCGAGGCTCGTAAAAACGCTTGAAGAACAAGGGATTGGTCGTCCATCAACCTTTGCTCCAACACTTGATACTATCCAAAAACGGGGTTATGTTGCCTTAGATAATAAACGCTTTGTTCCAACAGAATTAGGCACAATTGTTTCAGAGTCAATTTTAGAGTTTTTTCCAGAAATATTGGATGTTGATTTTACGGCAAAAATGGAACAAAACCTTGATAATATTGAGGATGGGAAAATTAAATGGATTGAAATCATTGATGAGTTTTATCAGGATTTTGAGAAAAATTTGGAAAAGGCCGAACAAGAAATGCAGCATATTGAAATAAAGGATGAACCTGCAGGTGAGGATTGTGAACATTGTGGAAATCCTATGGTTTTCAAAATGGGCAGATACGGTAAATTTATGGCCTGTAGTAATTTTCCGGATTGTCGGAACACGAAAGCAATTGTTAAAGAAATTGGTGTGAAATGCCCGACATGTAAGGAAGGTAATATTATTGAGCGGAAAAGTAAGAAAAAGCGAATTTTTTATGGCTGTGATCAATTTCCAAGCTGTGAATTTGTTTCATGGGATAAACCATTAGCAAGAAATTGTCCAAAATGTGACAATCCGCTTGTGGAGAAAAAGCTTAAAAAAGGCGTTCAGGTCCAATGTATCAAATGTGACTACAAAGAAGAGCAGCAAAAGTAGGGTGAGCTCAATGCTCACTCTTTTTGTATCCTAAGTTTTATCGCAGATAATTGCCGTAAAAGGCCGGAATGATGGAAGTTTTACTTTTTTATGATAGTGTTAGTTAATAGGAATACATAGCTAGGCTAAAATTAATTCAGAGAATTTTTTATCTTGATAATAAAATATGGTAAGTTTGAGTATATATTCAACTGGGGGTTTTAATAGGAATGAGTACAACAGTAAATGTTATCGGAGCAGGTTTAGCAGGTAGTGAGGCGGCATGGCAATTAGCAAAGCGAGGAATCCAAGTTCGGCTTTATGAAATGAGGCCAGTGAAACAAACACCAGCACATCATACTGACAAATTTGCAGAACTTGTTTGCAGTAATTCATTACGTGCTAATACGCTAACAAATGCAGTTGGGGTATTAAAGGAAGAAATGAGAATGTTAGATTCCCTTATTATTCGTAGTGCTGATGAATGTGCCGTCCCAGCTGGTGGGGCATTGGCAGTCGATCGTCATGAATTTGCTTCATCGGTAACGGAACAACTAAAACAGCATCCAAACATAACCGTTATCCACGAAGAGGTAACCGAGATTCCCGAAGGACCGACCGTCATTGCTACAGGTCCCTTAACAACCGAAGCCCTAGCAGGTCAATTACGTGAGTTAAGTGGTGAGGATTATCTTTACTTTTATGATGCTGCCGCTCCAATTCTGGAAAAAGATTCAATTGATATGGAAAGAGTATATTTAAAGTCCCGTTATGACAAAGGGGAAGCTGCATATTTAAACTGTCCGATGACCGAAGAAGAATTTAATCGTTTTTACGAAGCGTTAATAAGCGCAGAAACTGTTCCATTAAAGGAATTTGAAAAGGAAATATTCTTTGAGGGTTGTATGCCAATTGAGGTCATGGCAAGTCGAGGTAAGAAAACGATGCTGTTTGGACCGATGAAGCCAGTGGGATTGGAAGACCCACGAACAGGAAAAAGACCTTTTGCTGTTGTTCAATTGCGTCAAGATGATGCAGCAGGAACTTTATACAATATTGTCGGATTTCAAACACATTTAAAATGGGGTGCCCAAAAAGAAGTCATTCGACTTATTCCTGGTTTAGAGCAAGTGGAAATTGTTCGCTACGGAGTCATGCACCGAAATACATTTATGAATTCACCTAAGGTGTTAGATGCAACCTACCAATTTAGAACGAGAAAAGATTTATTTTTCGCAGGACAAATGACCGGGGTGGAAGGATATGTAGAATCAGCAGCAAGTGGGCTAATTGCCGGAATTAATGCTGCGAGATACGTTGACGGGAAAGAAACGGTTGTGTTTCCGAAAGAAACATCAATGGGTAGTATGGCCCACTATATCACGACGGCCAACACCAAACACTTCCAACCTATGAATGCCAATTTCGGATTATTTCCAGACCTTCCTGTGAAAATAAGAGGAAAAAAAGAACGTTATGAACAGCACGCAAAAAGGGCCTTGGAAACAATTCAGAACTTTGCGAAAACTTTGTGAAGTTCCTTGTAAAGGCCTATCTATTATGATAATATTTAGAAGCCTTTGTGGGGTGGTTAATATTGGACGAAAATGTGAACGTTTCTTTAAAGTTATTTATTGAATATTTACAAATAGAAAAAAATTATTCAGAATATACTATTGTGTATTACCAACATGATATTAGAGAATTTGCCTTGTTCATGTCTGAACAAGCAATTGAAAATTTAGGCTTGGTACAATATTCAGACGTCAGGCTTTATCTAACAACTCTTTATGAAAAAAAGCTCGCAAGAAAAAGTGTAGCAAGAAAGATTTCTAGTTTACGTAGCTTTTATAAATATTTGTTTAGGGAAAAACTTGTTATTGAGAACCCATTTTCCCTCGTTTCAATTCCTAAAATAGAAAAGCGTCTCCCAGAGTTTTTCTATGAATCAGAACTTGAGGAGCTTTTTAAAGCTTGTGACGTAACAACAGCACTAGGACAAAGAAATAAAGCATTGTTGGAAATCCTATATGCAACTGGAATTCGAGTAAGTGAATGCTGTCAAATTAAATTGACTGATTTAGATTTTTACACGGCAACTGTGCTTGTTCATGGAAAAGGGAATAAACAACGCTATGTACCTTTTGGATCGTTTGCTGCTGAAGCCATCGAGACTTACATACAAAATGGGAGAAATGAGCTAATTTCTGCAAAAAAACATGAGCATAGCAATTTGTTTGTTAATTTTCGTGGTGGTCCATTGACTACCAGAGGAGTTCGAACAGTCTTGAACTCGATGATTGATAAAACTAGTTTGAATGGTAAGATTCATCCGCATATGTTACGTCATACATTCGCCACTCATCTTTTAAATAATGGAGCTGACATGAGGACAGTTCAGGAGTTACTGGGACATGAATTTTTATCATCTACTCAGGTGTATACACATGTTACAAAGGAATTTCTAAGAAAAACGTATATGTCCCATCATCCGAGGGCATAAACCGCATAGAAAGGGGATTCGAAAAATGTCACAAATTCATGCAACGACTATTTTTGCTGTCCATCATAATGGTAATTGTGCAATGGCTGGAGATGGCCAAGTTACATTTGGTAATTCAGTTGTGATGAAACACACAGCGCGAAAAGTCAGAAAGTTGTTTAATGGAAAAGTAATTGCCGGTTTCGCTGGTTCTGTAGCAGATGCCTTTACATTATTTGAAATGTTCGAAGGTAAGCTTGAGGAATTCAATGGTAATCTTCAACGCGCAGCTGTGGAACTTGCAAAACAATGGCGGAGCGATAAAGTACTAAGACGTTTGGAAGCAATGCTAATTGTTATGAATCACCAGGATATCCTACTAATATCGGGTACCGGTGAAGTTATCGAGCCAGACGATGGTATTTTAGCAATCGGATCAGGTGGCAATTATGCGTTAGCTGCGGGACGTGCATTAAAAAGATATAGCGGTGAAAATTTAACCGCTAACCAAATTGCCCGATCAGCACTAGAGATTGCAGCAGATATTTGTGTCTTTACGAATGGCAATATTATTGTTGAAGAACTTTAACGAAAAGGAGAACTGATGATAATGGGAAAACCAACAAGCTTAACCCCTCGTCAAATCGTTGAAAGACTTGACCAATATATAGTCGGACAAAAGGATGCTAAAAAAGCTGTTGCGGTTGCACTTCGAAATCGTTACCGTCGAAGCTTGCTGTCTGATGCGCTGCGCGAGGAAATCGTACCAAAAAACATTTTAATGATTGGTCCAACAGGCGTTGGGAAAACGGAAATTGCTCGTCGAATGGCAAAAATTGTCGCTGCCCCCTTTATTAAAGTTGAAGCAACTAAATTTACAGAAGTTGGTTATGTGGGTCGTGATGTAGAATCAATGGTTCGAGATTTAGTTGAAACGGCAGTTCGACTGGTGAAAGAAGAAAAGATGGTTAGCGTTAAAGACCATGCCGAAAAAAATGCCAATCGTCGCTTAGTGGAATTGCTCGTTCCAAGTAGCAAAAAGCAGACAAACTATAAGAATCCGTTAGAAATGCTCTTTGGAGGCAATAATTCACAGACTGAAACGAATGATAGTCAGTCATCAACAGAAGAAACTTCAAGGTACGAAAAGCAGAAAATAGTTGAAGAAAAGCTTGCTTTAGGAGCTTTAGAAGATGAAATCGTTACCGTTGATGTTGAAGAACAGCAACCTTCAATGTTTGATATGCTTCAAGGCTCTGGAATGGAACAAATGGGAATGAACATGCAAGATGCCTTCTCAAACTTTTTGCCAAAGCGTCGAAAAAAGCGGAAGCTAACTGTTCGTGAAGCAAGAATTGTATTAACAAATGAAGAAGCTCAAAAATTGATTGACATGGAAGAGGTTACCGCAGATGCCTTACGACGTGCAGAGCAATCCGGGATTATCTTTATCGATGAAATTGATAAAATCGCCAGTAAAAATTCCGGTGGTTCCTCAGCAGATGTATCTAGAGAAGGTGTTCAAAGAGATATTCTTCCAGTAGTTGAAGGTTCGACAGTTGTTACCAAATATGGATCCGTGAAAACAGATTACATATTATTCATCGCTGCTGGTGCATTTCACATGGCGAAACCATCCGATTTAATTCCAGAATTGCAAGGGCGGTTTCCGATTCGGGTTGAACTAACAAAATTGACCGTCGAAGATTTTGTGAAAATATTAATTGAACCGGATAATGCTTTAACAAAGCAATACCAAGCTTTATTGGAAACTGAAGGTATACAAATTGAATTTTCTGACGATGCTATTCGTAGAATAGCTGAAGTGGCGTTTGATGTGAATCAAAATACCGATAATATCGGGGCAAGACGCTTACAAACGATTCTCGAAAAGTTGCTTGAAGATTTATCGTTTGAAGCGCCTGAAGTTACTTTGGAGAAGATTACCATCACACCTAATTATGTAGACGAAAAACTAGGTGCCATTTCCAAAGATAAAGATTTAAGTCAATTTATCCTCTAAGAGGTAGTTACCCTAGTAGATTTAGCAATATTTTAAATAGAGACGCATAAATAAATAAGTCTTTGTTCGAAGCATATAGGAGGAAGAATCAATGGATTTATTAACAAAAACAAGAAAAATCAATTCAATGCTACAAAAAGCTGCAGGAAAACCGGTTAACTTTAAAGAGATGGCAGAAACACTTCGCGATGTAATTGAAGCAAACGTGTTTGTTGTTAGCCGTCGTGGTAAATTATTAGGATTCGCCATTAAACAATCGATTGAAAATGAACGTATGAAAAAAATGCTTGAAGACCGCCAATTTCCAGAGGATTATACAAAAAGCTTATTTAACATTCAAGAAACATCTTCGAATATTAATGTTGAAAGTGAATACACTGCTTTTCCAAGTGAAAGCAAGGAACTTTTCGATACTGGTTTAACAACAATCGTTCCAATTATCGGTGGCGGTGAGCGTTTAGGAACGCTTATCCTATCCCGATTAGCAGAACAGTTCCAAGATGATGATTTGATTTTAGCTGAATATGGCGCAACTGTTGTTGGTATGGAAATCCTTCGTGAAAAGGCAGATGAAATCGAAGGTGAAGCACGAAGCAAAGCTGTGGTTCAAATGGCTATTAGCTCACTGTCTTACAGTGAATTAGAAGCAATTGAACATATTTTTGAAGAACTAAACGGAAATGAAGGTTTGTTAGTAGCTTCAAAAATCGCAGACCGGGTTGGAATTACTCGTTCGGTTATTGTAAACGCACTTCGTAAACTTGAAAGTGCGGGTGTAATCGAATCACGTTCCCTTGGAATGAAAGGAACTTATATTAAAGTTCTGAACGATAAATTTTTACATGAGCTTGAAAAATTAAAATCAAACTAAACCAAAGATTGATTGAACAAAAACCGTAATTGCTTATAGCAGTTACGGTTTTTTTTGAGCAAAAGGCATGGTGACACCAATTTTATCTGTTACATAGCAAGGTTATTTTTAAAAGTACCCTAAAAAACCAAATAATGTTATAGTAAAATAACAGTTAGTGGTGAAGTCACATTAGAAATCATGTGAAAAGTTTTCAGTGAAAAAAGGGTGGACATGTATGAATATGAGGGAGTTTTTACCGGTTTTTATTGATGAAAGCAAGGAGCACCTACAAGGATTTAATGAACAATTGCTCAGATTAGAAAAAGATCCCACAAATAAGTTAATTATTAATGAAATTTTCCGTTCAGCCCATACGTTAAAAGGGATGGCAGCTACGATGGGTTTTCAAGATTTAACCAATTTGACTCACCAGTTAGAGAACATGTTAGATGAAATTCGTAATGGCCGGATTATGGTTAATGCCGAAATTATCGATGGCTTATTTGTTGCGGTTAATGATTTGGATATAAGAATTCAATCGATTATTATCGGGCTTAATGACGAGAATCATGTCATTGATGTTAAAAGAAATAGGATGGCAGCTATTGAAGTTGAAAACAATGAGTTTCTTTCGTTATTTTTAGAAAGAGAAATAGATCAGATAGACACAAATCCTCATACCGGGAATCGGAAGTCAAAACCTACTATTCGCGTAAAACTTGAAAGTCTTGATAAAATCATGAATTTGTTCCGAAACCTCACAAGTGGACGAGAAAAATTAGAAAGAATCTCCATGGAATTTGATCATCATGAATTAACAGAAATTGTTAGTCAGCTAAACATTGTTTCGAGTGAAATTCAAAATACTCTTTTACGTATGCGCATGCTCCCAATCAGTACGGTTTTTTACCGGTTCCCAGGTATGGTGAAAGGATTGGCCAGGGAACTAGGTAAGCAGGTTAGTCTTGAAATCATCGGAGAAAACACCGAGATTGAAGGTTTTGTCGTTGATGAAATCGGCGATACACTCTTACATATTATCAGAAACGCCCTGGACCATGGCATTGAAACACCGGATTCAAGAACCGAAGCAGGGAAACCGGTAATGGGGAATGTAAGTTTGTCAGCTTATAATATTGATAACAGCTTGGTAATTAATGTAACCGATGATGGGGCAGGAATCGATAGACAAAAGATTCTTCATTCAGCTGTTAGAAAAGGACTAATCACTGAACGGGAATCAATAGGGCTCACGGACAAAGAGGTTTTTGAGTTTTTGTTTAGGTCAGGTTTTTCAACTGCTGCGAAAATTTCCAATATTTCCGGGCGTGGTGTGGGACTAGATGTTGCCAAATACACCATAGAATCCCTAGGTGGAACATTATCGATTGACTCGCAATTAGGAAAAGGAACAGTGTTTTTAATCAAATTGCCACTGATGATTCAAAATAGAAATGAAGGTGACGAATATGTCGTATATAAATCGAATAACTGAGTTGCATTTTGATGTACTAAAGGAATTAGGTAATATTGGCGCGGGGAATGCTGCAACAGCACTATCGAAACTGTTAAATAGAAAAATTGTGATGGAGCTTCCAAATGCACGGATTCTATCTTTTCAAGAAATAATGGAGTTGTTAGTGGATAATGATAATGAGGTGGCAAGTGTTTCTTTGCAAATAGAGGGTGATGTGTCGGGAAGTATGGTTTTTGTTCTGCCTCTTAGCCAAGTCGAAATTTCCGTTCAGCAATTGATGAATAACTCAGAGCAATCCCTAGCCTCCTATGACACTGAATTTATTCATTCCGCCTTGCAAGAGCTAGGAAATATTTTAACAGGCTCCTATTTAACATCTTTAGCGGATTTTACCAATCTTTCTCTGATTCCGACAGTACCAAGGCTATCCATTGATCGCTTTGGTACATTCATTAGTGAGGGAATTATTGAGCCAGCCTTTGATAGCGATTTTGGAATCGTCATAGAAACGGCACTAAAAGAAGATGACAGTTCACATTCAGAAACGATTAAAGGGTACCTTCTACTCATACCAGATTCGAATTTTTTCGAAATAATATTTAAGTCTTTAGGAATTCCATTTGATTAATGCAAGGTGATTTTCGGAATTAATATTTCAAGCAATTTTGAATTAGTCATAAGGAATAACTTGATTGTCTTTCCTAGATATGCTATATTATTTGATGGTGTTAATACACACGCTTATGGATTTAATCGGTTGGTGCTGTCTAATAGATAGTTCCGATTAAAAATGAGGTAAGCGGAGGAAAACAAAAACCTTTAGGAGGAAAAAACATGTCAGTTATTTCTATGAAGCAATTGCTTGAAGCTGGTGTACACTTTGGTCACCAAACACGTCGTTGGAACCCGAAAATGAAAAAATATATTTTCACGGAGCGTAACGGCATCTACATCATCGACCTTCAAAAAACAGTTAAAAAGGTTGAAGAAGCATACAATTTTGTAAAAGAACTTGCTGGTAATGGCGGAACAGTTCTTTTCGTTGGAACTAAAAAGCAAGCTCAAGAATCAGTTAAGGATGAAGCTGCACGTTCTGGAATGTACTTTGTTAACCAACGTTGGTTGGGTGGTACATTAACTAACTTCGAAACAATCCAAAAACGTATTACACGTTTAAAAGATATCGAAAGAATGTCAGAAGATGGAACTTTTGAAGTTCTACCTAAAAAAGAAGTTGTTCAATTGAAAAAACAACAAGAACGTTTAGAAAAATTCTTAGGCGGAATTAAAGATATGAAAGGTCTTCCTGATGCATTGTTCATCATCGACCCTCGTAAAGAACGTATTGCTGTTGCTGAAGCACATAAATTGAACATTCCTATCGTTGGAATTGTTGATACTAACTGTGATCCAGATGAAATCGATTATGTAATCCCGGCAAACGATGATGCTATTCGCGCTGTTAAACTTTTAACTGGTAAAATGGCAGATGCAATCTTAGAAGCTAAACAAGGCGAAGAAGTAACTGCTTAATTAAATACTTCAAAAACCTATAGTTGGTGCTAGAAAAAAAGGTGATAAGAGGGAGCACCCTTTATCACCTTTTTTTAAAGAAATTAGAACGATATTTTGTTTATCTTTACTAGAATATGTAAAAAATAATACATAGATATATTTAAGGAGGAATTTTCGTTATGGCTATTACCGCTCAAATGGTAAAAGAACTTCGTGAAAAAACAGGCGCCGGAATGATGGATTGTAAAAAGGCCCTTCAAGCTACAGATGGTGACATGGATAAAGCAATCGATTTCTTACGTGAAAAGGGAATTGCGAAAGCTGCAAATAAATCTGACCGTATCGCTGCAGAAGGTATCACTGCGATTGTTACAGAAGGAAATGACGCAGTAATCTTAGAAGTGAACTCTGAAACTGACTTTGTTGCTAAGAATGAAGGCTTCCAAGTTCTTGTTAAAGATTTATCCTCTCACCTTGTTAAAAACAAACCAACTACAGTTGAAGAAGCTGAAGCTCAAACAATGGAAAATGGTGCAACTGTTGCTGAATATATAAATGCAACTATTGCTAAAATTGGTGAAAAATTAAGCCTTCGTCGTTTTGCAGTTGTTTCTAAAACAGACAATGATGCATTTGGTGCTTATTTACACATGGGTGGTCGTATTAGCGTATTGTCGGTATTAGAAGGTACTACTGATGATAGTGCTGCGAAAGATGTATCTATGCACATCGCTGCATTGAACCCTAAATATGTATCTCGTGATCAAGTATCTGCTGATGAAGTAGATCATGAGAGAGAAGTATTAACTCAACAAGCTCTTAACGAAGGAAAACCAGAAAAAATCGTTGCTAAAATGGTTGAAGGCCGTTTAGGTAAATATTTCGAAGATGTTTGTGTCCTTGACCAAACTTTCGTAAAAAACCCTGATTTAAAGGTTCGTCAATTTGTAGAATCAAAAGGCGCTACAATTCGCGAATTTGTTCGTTATGAAGTCGGAGAAGGTATCGAAAAGCGTGAAGATAACTTCGCAGAAGAAGTAATGAACCAAATTAAAAAATAATTTAACTGAGTGCGATTTATTTAGATAAAAAAATGTTAAGCGTACTTGTTATAGAAGAAAATAGGGGACACGAAGTGTTCCCTATTTTCAAGATTGTTTTCTTAAGTAAGAGATAATGGAGGTTCTCATGAGCAATCCTAAATATAAACGTGTAGTTTTAAAATTAAGCGGTGAAGCCTTAGCAGGTGAAGCAGGTTTTGGTATTAACCCTGCAGTAATAAAGTCAATTGCCCAACAAGTGAAAGAAATTGCCGAATTGACTGTGGAGGTTGCAGTTGTTGTTGGTGGTGGAAACATTTGGCGTGGAAAAATTGGTAGCGAGATGGGCATGGACCGGGCAACAGCAGATTATATGGGGATGCTAGCCACTGTTATGAACTCTTTAGCATTACAAGATAGTCTTGAGCAAATGGGGATTGAAACTCGCGTTCAAACATCTATTGAAATGCGTCAAGTGGCCGAACCGTATATCCGCCGTCGTGCTATCCGTCATTTAGAAAAGAAACGTGTTGTGATTTTTGCTGCTGGTACGGGAAATCCATATTTCTCAACAGATACTACCGCTGCCCTGCGGGCTGCGGAAATTGAAGCAGATGTTATTTTAATGGCAAAAAATAATGTGGATGGGGTTTATTCAGCCGATCCACGTATTGATAAAAATGCCAAAAAATATGATGAATTATCCTATCTTGATGTCCTTAAGGAAGGTTTAGCAGTTATGGATTCTACTGCATCCTCACTTTGTATGGATAACGATATTCCTTTAATTGTCTTCTCAATTATGGAGCAAGGTAATATTAAACGAGTGGTAAATGGTGAAACCATTGGAACAATTGTAAGGGGGAAATAATCATGCCAAAACAAGTCATTGCCAATGCTAAAGAAAGAATGAATAAAGCAATTTCAGCATTTTCTCGTGAACTTGCTAGCATTCGTGCTGGAAGAGCAAACGCAGCGCTCCTAGACAAGATTTCTATCGAATACTATGGTGCGCCAACTCCAGTTAATCAATTAGCAGGAATTTCTGTTCCTGAAGCACGCCTTTTAGTTATTCAACCATACGATAAAACTATCTTAGGTGAAATTGAAAAAGCAATCTTAAAATCAGATTTAGGTCTAAATCCATCAAATGACGGAAGCCTCATCCGCTTAGTTATCCCTGCTTTGACAGAAGAGAGAAGAAAAGAGCTAGTTAAATTAATCAAAAGGGATGCGGAAGAAGCAAAAGTCGCGGTTCGAAATGTTCGTCGTGATGCCAATGATGATTTGAAAAAACTAGAGAAAAACG
>CALCRD010000376.1 GCA_937894355.1 uncultured Bacillus sp. | reverse complement strand
AGCGCATTAATGCTATCAATAATGTTGTAGGTATAAAAATATCCGGGAATCTAGGATTTATTGCTTGAGTAAATTGATCCAAATGTTAACCGAGAATTGATTTTAGATCCTTGGATAAGCGTTTTTTTTGAAAAGCTAAAAACAAGCATTTAAGCTGGGAAAATACGCCTTAACCGATCACGGATGTAGCTCGCAGTTCCCTCACTCGTCGCTTGTACAACAAAAGACCTTGGCAAGCCAAGGTCTCAAAGGGGGGCAACGTTAGTTAAAATTTAAAGCGTAATCCAAAATTAGTATCTGTGCCGTAGTCGAAACCTGTTTCATGATCATATTCATAATAAAAATAATCTCGCTCCACGTTCATTTCACCAATTAGGGCAAAATTCTCACTCAATTCATAGCAACCGCCGAGACCAAATTTAAGGGAATTGCGATTTCTACCTATAAATTTGCCATTTTCTCTCTCCAGTTCAAGAACGTAGCTTCCAAAAGCATATGTCGAAATCGAATTCTGCTCCCAAAAAGTATATCTGGCTCCGAAACCTGGATAGAAGTCCCAATCGCTGTGATTATCATAGCTATTACTATCGCTGGTGGAACCTTCAGCAGAATACAGACCCACCAGCTCGAGGCGAGGTGCGAGCTCCACTCCGACTTCCCAAACTCGATAATGCCGGTTTTTTACCGTAATATTAACATTCCTAGCGAAGGCACCCAATGTTGAGACAAACAGCAACAGTACGGATAACACGATAACTTTGCGCATCTATCTATCCCCCTTCACTTAATCGCCCCATTTTCAATATACAATATATTTTTCGTAATTACAATACTGTTTGAAAAGTATTTTGAAGATGGGAAAGAGTGCTGATTATTTAATGAGAAGAGATCCAGTATCTCCAAATTTCAGTTCTACCTATATTCTCCAATGGATCCACCGGTACGCAGAAGGGATCCGCCTTGCTAGGTCCAGATGGGAAGCTACCGTTAGTTTCTCTGTTCGATGTTGATGGTAGTTAGTAGGCGCTATGTAGAGGGTGAATAAGAGACTCTCCCTCCCCTAGGGGTTAGTCTGTACACACACTTAACACGGGGCTAAAATTTTGTTAGATTTAACACATGATTATACATGGATTAAATTTTTCAAATGCCCTAATTAAATACATTGAGGAAACAATCCGTGCAGAGTCAACAATTTCTCGAAGTGAATTGTTACGGCGGGTGAGCGAACGTGAAAATTGGCATTCCCCTAATAGTAAATTGAAAGAAATGAGTTGTCGTAAAGCGTTATCCGAACTCGACAGGCAAGGTATCATCAGTTTGCCATTATTGCCAGAGACTTACTCTTATCATAAACCTGCTGAATCTGTGCTTCGCATTGATGTTCCGGAAGTAGTATGCACTTTGGCCTGGCTAGGTGAAGTTAGTTTGCAGCCAATTGAAAGCAAATATAAAAAGGAATCTAAAGTATGGAGATCGCTTGTTGAAACCCATCATTACTTAGGGGCCCAATCCCTTTGTGGGGTCCAAATACGCTATTTAGTAATAAGCTCCAAACATGGGCATATTGGTGCACTTGCTTTTACATCTGCATCTTGGTCGTTAGCAGCCCGGGATACCTTTATTGGCTGGACCGAATTAGCTAGACGCTCTAATCTAGATAAGCCCGTATTCGTCAGTAGAAAGGAATCTAAACCTTTGGATTTCTTTCTACTGACGAATACGGCTATAAAACACATATTGCAACCACGGGAGAAGATGGTTCCTTCGTGGTAGGTGTAAAAGTGACACCAGCCAATGTTCCGGATGGAGATGTGTTGATAGATCTTGTTGAGGCCTGTAAAGATAATAATATCGACGTAACGAGAGTTATGGGCGATAGTGCATATGGTAGCGGTGACCTTCGTGCCAATATGAAAGAATAGGATATAGAACTTGTTGCTAAGGTGCCGCCTGCGAGTGACAAGAAGGGTTGCTTTAGCAAAAATGAGTTTGAGATAGATACTGAAAAGATGACCTGCCGTTGTCCTGCTGGACTGGTAACCACTAAAACATATCTAGCCAAGGATGCCCAAGGAAGAGAGATACCCAGATTTGTTTTTTTCAAGGAAGATTGTGCCAGCTGCCCCATGCGTGAACAATGTATTAGTGGAAAAGCACAGAATCGAACAGTTACCTTAAATTATCACGAAGATTTACTCCAAGAGGCTCGTCAGGAACAACAGACTCCAGAGTTCAAGGAAGAGTATCGACAGAGTTCTCACGTTGAGCGTACTATAAGTCACAATACAAGGCATGGTGGCTGGCAGGGTCGTTACTTTGGTATTGAAAAAAACGAGTTACAGCAAATCCTGGTTAGTATAGGTACTAACATAGTTGCTTTCTTCCGCTATGCTAAACAAAAAAACTATATGCTAGAACCAGGGGAGCAGTGTGTCCAAGGTTAGGAAAATGGAGGAAATCAGATGCCAGAGGCCCCAGATACGGGGTAAATATGGTAGAATAAATGCCAATATCCCCCAAATTAGATCCAAAGCTGGTTGAAAAAAACAAAAAATGATTGTTAGAAATTTAGGAGCACTATTAGCCTAAGCTTTAGGAGCAGGCTCTTAGCATTTAACAAGCTAATGAATAATCGTGATGAGCTAATTGAAGATTGTAAACTAGCACAGACCACTCTCACGGTTGCATTACAATGTGCCAATAGGCGAGGATGGCAGGTTGAATGCAACTGTGGGGTTTAGTTAGATGGGGTATAGAAGCATATTGGAGATTTTAGGAGGCCCTCTTTTTAGTATGCCCGGAAATGAAAGTCTGGCATTAATAGATCGTTGCGAAAAAATAAAAGCTCTTAGCGCGAAAGTAAGCAGGAAAATAAGATTTTGTGGCCAATATTAAAAAATGGGGAAAACGTGCTGAATACATTGACCATAGATTCGTTTTCGAAATAAAAAAAGAGGGGGAGTATTGTGAAAAATATTCTGGTTTTCGTTGCATTACTTTGTGCGTTCTTTTCCTTATCTGCTTTTGCAGTAGAATTGCAAGGACTTACAGTTGATGGAAACTACTGGTTTGGAGCTGGTAAAAGTATTTTAAGCATTGATAATGTGCCCGTCGATAGTAAACATAACTCAGTTAATGTTGCCGCTAGCGCTAGCTTTGCTCCTGGCATAGTCCTGGGTCTGGATTATACTTATGGGAAGCATTCGAAGTTTAGCCAAGAAGGTGAAATCTATAAGATGCTTGAGGAAGTCGAGTATTCAGAAGCTTATCAGCTGTTTAGCGCTACTTTAGGCTATACGGCAGCGCTTTTGCCGGGGCTTTATGCGACGGCCAGTTTAGGTTTGGGAGCATATAAACAGACAGGGTCAGGGAAAATTGAGGCTGAAAGCAGCGATAGGATAGTTTTTGCTTTGGAGACTCTCAGACCGCAAATAGGTTTGGCGGCTCAATATCAAGTAACCCCAGATTTTTCGCTACGGGGCAATGTCGCAACTTTTCTAGGTAATGGGGGAGAATTCTCGGTAGATTTTTCTGATGGATATGGTGATTCCTCTAAAATAGACTTGAAGCTGTTACGCTGGCAAATCGAAGGGAAATACCTGCTTAAAGCTGGCTGGGAAGCTGTAGCTGGCTATCGCGCTTGGGATAGTCACGTTAGTGATGATGACTATGGAATTAACTTAGGTGCAACTGGCTCCTATTTTGGAGTTCGCTATAGCTATTAGATCTGGTTCCTGTGATAGCTCTGTAAAGGAAGCTTCTAGTGATGGAAAGCTAACTCGGGAGGAAGCAGCTCAAGCTATGAATGCAGCGAAGCATTATTTTATTACTCACATAACAAGTAACAGCGTGAATATATTGCGAGAAGCAGTTGGTCCGATTAAAGACTGGTTAGACACTTTTCTTGAAGCTAAATTAGGCGAGTACAAGGGTGGGGCTTATGGTGAGGTGCAAAAACTCGCAAACCCTCCTTCACCTGGTCTGACCGATTAGGTCCGATCAGGTTTGGGATGACAGAAGACGGCTCACGTCTATATTACAGTATGCCAATAGGTGATGATGGCAGGTTGAATGCAGCTGTGGGCTTCAGTATGGATGGGGAGCCTAGATGGGGTATAGAGGCTAGGTGGAGGTTTTAGTGTACCCGGAAATAAAAAAATTGGCTCGAAACTAAGCAGGAAAATGAGATTTTAGGGCGAATGTTAAAAAACCGAGAAAACATATGAATGCATTGACTATAAATTCATTTTGAAAGGGGGAGAATATTATGAAAAAGATTTTGGTTTTCGTTGCATTATTTTGTGCTTTCTTTTCCTTATCTGCTTTTGCACTAGAATTGCAAGGACTTACAGTGGATGGGAACTATTGGTTTGGACCTGGTAAAGGCTTTGTTTTAGATTGGGAAGATCCAGTAAAAGATAAACACAACTCTATGAATTTTGCTGCTAGCGCTAGTTTTGCACCTGGTTTTATTATGAGTCTTGATTATACGTATGGCACTCGTTCCCAGATGGCTGATCTCGATGATGGGGAATTGCTCGAGGCGCCAGATTATATCGATTCAGCATCACATCAGTTAATTGCTGCTAATGTGGGATATTCAGCTATGCTTGTACCAAAGCTTTATGCTACTGCAAGTATTGGGTTTGGTTCTTATGAATACAAATCCAAAACGGATTATTCGGGCTCCGACCCTTATTGGAATTCTGTGAGGGTTAAAGCTCTCAGACCGCAAATAGGTTTGGCTGCTCAATATCAAGTAACCCCAGATTTTTCGCTACGGGGCAATGTCGCAACTTTTC
>CALCRD010000375.1 GCA_937894355.1 uncultured Bacillus sp. | reverse complement strand
TAATGTAACAATTTCCAAAAGCAGGTTTACCATTCTAATGGGGACCTGCTTTTTTTGATTATCGCTATGTTAATGATCAATGTTAATTTTTCTTTGTGCTAAAATCGAATATTCAATAGAAAATTGTTGAGTTTTGGAGAATTGTGATAATATTTATAGTTGACGGTTAAGGGTGAAAGGGGAAAACCAAAACCATGATATATTTTGACAATAGTGCAACAACAAAACCATATAAGGAAGTGATTGAATCCTTTGTAAAGGTTTCAACAGATTATTTCGGAAATCCATCATCGTTACATCAAATAGGTGGGATGGCCGAACAATTACTTTCTCAAGCTAGAAATCAAATTGCTAAACTACTGAAGGTCAAGCAATCAGAGATTATTTTTACCTCAGGTGGAACGGAAAGTAATAATCTTGCGATAAAAGGCGTTGCCTTCCAATATCAGGGCAGAGGAAATCATATTATCACAACAGAAATAGAACATGCTTCCGTAAGAGAAACGATGGAACAATTACGGAAATTTGGTTTTGAGATTACCTATCTTCCGGTTGACCATACTGGAAAAGTTTCAGTCACAAGCGTTGAGAAGGCCATTCGAAAAGAAACGATTTTGGTTTCAATCATGCATGTTAATAATGAGGTTGGAACCATTCAACCGATTAAGGAAATCGGCAAGCTATTAAAGGGCTATTCCAAAATATTGTTTCATGTTGATCATATTCAAGGTATTGGAAAAGTCCCGTTAGATTTTCAGGAATCTGGAATTGATTTATGTTCGATTTCAGGTCATAAATTTCATGGCTTGAAAGGAACTGGAGCCCTGTATATTCGCGATGGTTTGAAAATTTCTACACTGCTTTCAGGAGGAAGTCAAGAACTGAAGGTTCGTAGTGGAACAGAGAATGTCGCTGGTATTGTAGCAATGGCCAAGGCATTAAGGTTAACAATGGATCAATATGCTGAAAAGAAAACCTCCATGCTGCAGGTTAGTGAAGTGATCCGGGAAGGCTTGGCTGAAATTACGGGGATAACGGTAAACTCTCCAAATATTGGTTCTGCGCCACATATTATCAATTTTTCGGTAAAAGGTTTTAAAGGTGAAACTTTTGTCCATTTGTTAGAAGAAAAAGGGATTTATGTTTCGACAACAAGTGCCTGTTCATCAAGAATTCCGCAAGCAAGTAAAACATTATTAGCGATGGGAATTCCCGTGGAAGAGGCCAAAAGCGCCATTCGAATTAGTCTTTCTTACGACAACACTATAAAAGAAGCGAAAAAGGCAATAAATGTAATCAGTGAATCGTTAAACCATTTAGGAGAGGTTTTGAAATAATATGAACTATGATCGAATTATTATTCGTTACGGAGAAATTTCTACCAAAGGAAAGAATCGTAATTTATTTATTGATAAATTAAGAAAAAGTATAAAACCATTACTAAGAAACACACCGAAGGCAAAAATTGAATCAAGTCGCGATCGGATGTACATTTTATTAAATGGGGAAAACAGCGAAGAAATCATTGCTGATTTAAAAGGTATTTTTGGGATTCAGTCGATTAGCCCGGCTATCAAGGTTGAGAAGGATATCGACAAGCTGAAAGAAGCTACTTTAGAACTTTTTCAACATGTATATACAGAAGGAAAGACTTTTAAGATTACTGGTAAGCGCTCAGATAAAAGCTTTGAATTAAATACTGAAGAGATTAACCATGAGTTTGGAGCCCATTTATTAAAAAGTATGGCTGGATTAAAAGTGGATGTTAAAAATCCTGATATTAATTTACGGATAGAAATCCGCGAAGAAGCTGCTTATTTATCATGTGAAACGATTCGTGGTGCAGGAGGGCTTCCTGTTGGTTCAAGTGGTAAAGCAATGTTAATGCTATCCGGGGGAATCGACAGTCCAGTTGCTGGTTACTTAGCTATGAAAAGAGGCTTGGAAATTGAAGCTGTTCATTTCTTCAGCCCACCTTTTACAAGTGAACGTTCGAAGCAAAAGGTCATCGATTTAGCAGAAAAACTGTCAAAAGTTGGCGGTTATATTAATCTTCATATTGTCCCGTTCACTGAGATTCAACAAATGATCGGCCAAAAGGTTCCAGAAAACTATTCAATGACCTCAACCAGACGGATGATGTTAAGAATAACGGATGCTTTACGTGAAAAACATGAAGGATTGGCAATTATTACTGGCGAAAGTTTGGGCCAGGTTGCTAGTCAAACGCTTGAAAGTATGTTTGCTATTAATGATGTTACAAATACGCCAATTTTACGTCCGTTAATAACAGTGGATAAAAACGACACAATCGAAATCGCTCAACAGATTGATACTTTTGAAATTTCGATTCGTCCGTTCGAAGATTGTTGTACTGTCTTTGTACCTTCCTCACCCAAAACAAAACCAAAGCGCGATAAGGTTCGCCATTATGAAAGTTTTACGGATTTTGATGAATTAATCGAAAAAGCGGTGCAAGGAACAGAAACCATTCGAATAAAACCAGGTTTTACTGGCCATAATATTCCAGTAGAGGATTTATTCTAAAATAATTGTGAACATTTACCAACAATTTATTTGCATGAAGCCATGTGATTCTACACACTCTATACTCACAAGGAGGTGATATCACATGGCAAACAACAACAACTCAAATCAATTATTAGTTCCTGGAGTTGAACAAGCTCTAAACCAAATGAAGGTCGAAATTGCTACTGAATTTGGTGTAAATCTTGGAGCAGATACTACATCACGCGCTAACGGATCAGTTGGTGGTGAGATCACAAAACGTTTAGTATCTATGGCTCAGCAACAATTAAGTGGTGGCTTCTCTAAATAAAAAATAAATAAAAATGGCTACAAGGAGCGGGTACTCAGTACCCGCTTCTTTTTATGGTTTCTAAGCGGGAAAGAAGTAAAAAGAGCAATTTCCAGCAGTTGGTGTATAGCAAGCTAATCAGCTAAATATCCCGAGGAAAATGTTGATAAATCAGTGTTCTTGTCGAGAAAAATTTAATTTTCACAAATTATAGTTAAAATATTTTAAATATTATAAAAATTTAGTAAACTACTACTTGGAGAGAGGATTATTTAGTTGTTCATATTTTTTAAGGGGGAAGGATAATGAAAAGAGAAGACTTGATAGCACCTCAAAAGTACAATTTGGTAAGTGAAGTGGAACGTTATGCACAGGATGCCCAAAAAATTGCCTTGAAATGGGAAGATGAGGCAGGGAAAACTGAAGAAATTACATACAAAAATCTGATTGAGAATGCCAATAGAGTGGCCAATATGTTTTCCCAAAGCGGTTTACAAAAAGGGGATGTTATCCTCGTAATGGTGCCGCGGTTAATAGAGGCATATCAAATTTACTTAGGTGCTCTTAAAGCAGGGATTATTGTTATTCCTAGTTCAGAAATGCTACGTAAAAAGGATATCCAATATCGAATTAATCATGGTGATGTGAAGGGTGTTGTTTGTTACCACCCATTCGTAGAGCAATTTACCGGAGTAGAAGAAGCTGATTCGCTTGAAAAGTTTGTAATTGGTGCAGAGGCTGAAGGTTGGATTTTAGTTGATCAAAAACTGAGCGAGCACTCAGCGAGTTTCGAATACGCTGATACAAATAGGGATGATATGGCTTTTTTATCATATACTTCAGGTACAACTGGAAATCCTAAAGGTGTTGTCCACACTCATGGATGGGGATTTGCCCATTTGCGGACTGCAGCTAGTAGTTGGCTTGGAATAGAAGAAGGCGACAATGTATGGGCAACAGCAAGCCCAGGCTGGCAAAAGTGGATTTGGAGTCCGTTTGTATCGGTACTAGGTTCCGGAGCAACTGGAATTATTTACAATGGTAGATTTGATGCCCAAAAGTACCTGCAATTAATGGGTGAATACGATGTGAATGTGTTGTGTTGTACACCTACAGAATATCGGATAATGGCAAAGGTAGATAATCTTGACCAATATTCTTTCCCACAACTGCGCAGTGCTGTTTCCGCTGGGGAACCTTTGAACCGTGAAGTCATCAGTATATTCAAACAGCATTTTAATGTGGATGTTCGTGATGGTTACGGCCAAACTGAAAATACTTTACTAATTGGCACAACAATCGGTATGGAAATAAAGCCTGGTTCAATGGGAAAACCAACTCCTGGTAATCGCTTAGAAATTATTAATGAATTGGGCCAACCATGCGAAGTGGGTGAAGTAGGCGATATTGCCGTACATGTAGATACCCCAGCATTATTCAAAAATTATTATAAGGATCCAGAAAGAACGGCCATGCAATTCCGAGGGGATTATTATATTACTGGAGATAAAGCAACTAAGGATGAAGATGGCTATTATTGGTTTGAAGGCCGTGGAGACGATATCATCATAAGCTCAGGCTATACAATTGGACCATTTGAGGTTGAAGATGCCCTTGTTAAACATCCATTAGTAAAAGAATGTGCAGTTGTTGCTAGCCCAGATTTAATTCGTGGGAATATCGTAAAAGCATTTGTTGTTGTAAGAGAAGATGTGGATACTAAGGATGCAAATCTGGTGAAGGTATTGCAAGAGCATGTTAAAGAATTAACAGCTCCATACAAATATCCACGTAGTATCGAATTTTTAACGGAACTACCTAAGACTTCTTCTGGTAAAATTCGTCGGGTTGAACTACGTAAAAAAGAATTGGGTCTATCTAATCAATAATGGAACAATTTAAACTTTGCTGTGTTAAACAAGGTCGTTGATTTCCGCTCCAGGTCGCTCGCGGACCTTAGGGGCGGGCGGTAAGCCTCCTCGGCGCG
>CALCRD010000374.1 GCA_937894355.1 uncultured Bacillus sp. | reverse complement strand
GATATTGTCTCCATTCCTTTTTCGAACGTTTCCTTGCTTGAAGGGTCAGATAAAATAACTTCGAAGCCCAACTCGGTGAAAAACTGGTGCCAAAAAGGATAATTTTCAAACATATTTAATACTCTTGGGATGCCAATTGAACCACGTTTTGCTGCCGTTCCCGTTATACTAGGACGGTTAAACAATTTTTCCAACTTCTCTTCCATCAAATTTGGCAGCAGACTTTTTTGTTTTTGTCGACCAGCGCCCCGTTCACAACGGTTTCCGATCGTATACGTTCGCTTATCAGCAAATTTGTTAATGGTGATAGGGCAGCGGTTTTCACAAATTCCACACCGACGATGAGCGGTCGTTACGGTAAACTCATGGAGTTTCTCTTTTGTTAGAATCGTAGAATTAGACCCCACTTGAGATCTTTGTTTAGCCAGAAGCGCACAGCCATAGGCACCCATTAAGCCAGCCAAATCAGGACGGACCACTTCTTTTTTAGTTAATTTTTCAAAAGCTCGCAAAACAGCATCATTCAAAAATGTTCCACCTTGAACAACGACTCGTTGTCCCATTTCTTCAGCCGTCTTTAATTTGATTACCTTAAAAAGAGCATTAGCAACAATCGAATACGATAACCCAGCCGATATGTTAGCAATGCTCCCACCTTCCTTTTGGACTTGCTTAACTTTGGAATTCATAAAAACGGTACACCGTGATCCCAAATCAACAGGTGTTTTGGCAGTTAAGGCAAGCTTGGAAAAATCCTGGACATTTGTTCCTAAGTTTTGGGCAAAACTCTCTAAAAAAGAACCACAGCCCGCCGAGCAGGCTTCATTCAACAGGATTCCGTCAATAACACCATCCTTGATCCTGATACACTTCATATCCTGACCACCGATATCGATGATAAAGTCGACGTCTGGCTGAAATTTTTTTGCTGCCGTATAATGGGCAACTGTTTCAATTTCTCCCTCATCAATTTTAAAGGCAGCTTGAATTAACTTTTCACCGTATCCAGTTACCGTCGATCTGACTATGTTCACCTTGTCTGGTAACACTGCGTAAAGTCTGGATAAACCTTCTCTTGCTGTTTCAATCGGATTGCCTTTATTTTTTTCATAAAAACTAAACAATACTTCGTCATTTTCGCCAGTAAGGACCATTTTGGTTGTGGTTGAACCAGCATCAATGCCTAAATAGCTATTTCCGAAGTAACTTGCTAATGACCCTGTTGGTACTTTTGCCCGGTTATGTCGGTCATTAAACGTTTGATAATCGCTTTCATCAATAAAAAGCATCTCCAGCCGATT
The DNA here is from genome assembly GCA_937894355.1 of uncultured Bacillus sp. Classification (GTDB taxonomy): domain Bacteria; phylum Bacillota; class Bacilli; order Bacillales; family Cytobacillaceae; genus Bacillus_BU. Next base: position 2,272 of record CALCRD010000374.1, on the reverse strand, counting down.
TGATGTAGCAGGGTCCTTGGTTTGATCTATTTGGGTTAACAACCTAATCAGATTCCTAATATCAATTGACTCATTTTTCTCACTTTCAAGTGCTGCACCTATGGCTACATAATAATGACCATCCTCGCTATGTAACACATGTTCATTTTTTAAATTCAAAGTTTGAATAAAACGGTTTCTAAGCTCTGTCAAAAATGTTAGTGGACCACCAAGAAAGGCGATATTCCCACGGATAGGCCTTCCACAGGCCAGGCCACCAATTGTCTGATTAACTACTGCTTGGAATACGGAGGCTGCAATATCCTCTCTCCTGGCCCCCTCATTTAAGAGTGGTTGAATATCGGTTTTTGCAAACACTCCACATCTTGAGGCAATCGGGTAAATTTTATCGGCAGATGCGGCAAGTTTATTTAAGCCTTCAGCATCTGTATTTAGCAATGAAGCAATTTGATCTATGAAAGCTCCCGTACCACCAGCACAAGCTGCATTCATCCGCTGCTCGAGTCCATTTGTTAGGTAGATAAGTTTGGCATCTTCACCGCCAAGTTCAATTATTACATCAATATTTGACTCAATTGATTTGACAGCCTCCGTACACGCCACTACCTCTTGGATAAACGGTATTCCTAAAACTTCACATAATCCGATGCCTGATGATCCGCTTGCATTCATTTTTAATTTTGCATGAGGAAATTTATTCATGACGAGGTGGAAAAGCTTTAATGTCGTGTTTTTAATATCTGAAAAATGCCGTTGATATGATTTCAAAATAATTTCGTTCTGTGAGTTTAACACTACAAGCTTTGCTGTTGTCGAACCAATATCAAGGCCAATTTGAAGTTCCACTATAGCCTCTCCCTTTTTGATATGATGTTTTCATTTTATTATTCGAGGAATTTTTTTCTATTTATAAAAATATTGGTCTTTCGGGATAAGAAAATGAGGATTCCATCCGTTTTACAGAGCCATACACCCCTATATTAAACTATATCAAAATATCAAAATAAGGTTAAAGTGAACAATTTGTCACATTCTCCTTCAATTAAACTTTAACAATTTTATAAACCACACAAAACAAACAGGATATACTAACCCATCCCCAACTAAAAAAGCCAACATCAAAATGGATGAATGGCTTTTTTAGATATTTAGGTAGTTTACTAAAATTCTGCAGGGTTTTCTGGGGAAAATCTCATTTCTCTTCTTGGCGACCCATAGAAGTGGGATTTAGCTCGGAATATTTATTTTTTCTTTTATTGTACTTTTTCCAACCAAAAAATACGCTGATAAGCAGAAAAATACTCATTCCCAGCAAATATTCATTAACTACCGGTGATAACAACCCTGCAGGAATTAATGCTAATATAAAAAAGTATATAAAATTCCCATAAATCGTTCCTAGCATAAATTGTTTTGTCCCAATCGAACTCAACCCCGCCACAATATTAACGGCACTGGTAGGAATAAACGGGAAAATTCTACCTTGAAAAACATACATAAATCCATCCTGTTCAACCTTTGAAATCGTCTTAGGGTGGAATTTCCTAATCACCCAATCTTGAAAGACATACCTGACACAAATGAATACAAGTAAGGCAGCAATAATACTTGTTATCCAACTCCACAGGAATCCATTTATGAACCCAAAAAGAGTAATATTTATTGTAATAACTAAAATCAGAGGAATAATTGTAAAGCTATTTTGCAGAACCATGACAACCAGCATAATTAAGTAAGCATACCATTGATACTTCATTAATGTAGTTTTGATTGATTCAATGTCGCCATTTAAGATGGTATTGAATAATTCATGGTGAAAAGTAAAATAATACCCAATCCAAAGTAATGTTGAACTGACTAGAAAAATTTTTATATTAAACCTTTTTTTTAGGTTAATAATGCGTTTCCACCCCCCAAAAATTATTCGCACTATTCCAACTAATTTCCTTTTCGTTGTTGTCCTTGTTTACAGTTATTTAAGTTCTTCAAATTAATATCTAGTTGAACAAGTATCCAAAGACAGCTTGTTTCTAATTTAAGTATATTAATAATTGTATACTATTCAATGTATTATGACGTAGTGTATAAATACCAATATTCCAAGAAAAAAAAGCCAAAGGATCAAACCTTTGGCTTTTTCTGAGATCAATTATTAACTTGCAGAAAACCCCTCTACCTGGGTTTATCCAATATTAACTTAGTTAATTGATGTAATCTGTCTTTCAACTTCCAATAATTTTTCAATTGGAAACTCATCACTGAGCGATGAAAT
>CALCRD010000373.1 GCA_937894355.1 uncultured Bacillus sp. | reverse complement strand
TGTCGATTGGCCTAGAAGAGTATAGCCCATATTTAGATCGCGAATTAGAAGAGGTCAAGTATTTTGATGCTGGGGATATTCCATTACCATTCGGCAATGCCCAACGTTCTTTAGATGAAATTGAGAAATTCATTGTGAAGTTATTAGAAGATGGCAAAATTCCTGTCGGCATGGGCGGCGAGCATTTAGTGTCTTGGCCTGTAATGAAGGCAGTGTCTGCAAAGTACGATGACTTAGCCATTATTCATTTTGATGCACATACAGATTTACGTGTGGAATATGAAGGGGAGCCACTTTCCCATTCAACACCGATTCGTAAAATTGCCGAGCATATTGGGCCTAAAAATGTCTATTCATTTGGCATTCGTTCAGGTATGAAGGAAGAATTTGAATGGGCGAAAGAAAACGGTATGCATATTTCAAAATTTGAAGTGTTAGAACCGTTAAAAGAAGTGTTACCAACATTAGCAGGCCGCAATGTATACGTGACAATTGATATCGACGTACTAGATCCAGCGCATGCACCTGGTACTGGTACTGTAGATTGTGGAGGCATTACGTCGAAAGAATTATTAGCTTCTATTCATGCAATTGCTGCAAGTGGCGTCAATGTAGTAGGCTTTGACTTAGTTGAAGTAGCACCAATCTATGACACATCAGAAATGACAGCCAATACGGCAAGTAAATTATTAAGAGAAATGATTTTAGGCTGGGTAAAATAATACAGGCTTTGTATAGGTTGTTATAAAGCGGTTTGAATGGGGTTAGCGATGAGCTAACCCCATTTTTAGCTCCTTGCCTTTAAACTCTCACTAATTAAGGATAAGGTTTGCGTCGCCATCTCTAACTATATAAAATGATTTCCGATAAATTAAATCCCATTGAGGAGGTAATCAGGGCAAAATATGAACAAACAGAAGAATACAAGGTACACTAAGAACACATGGCTATTCAAATTACTCATAGAAATGTTATGAATGAGTTTGAAAAACTATATGAGAGCCGTACTTACAGTCGAATTCTGATGTATTTGGTACGTTACGCAATGAGGAGTACTTAAACTTAAAGAAAGTTATTGCAACTAAAAAGGCTAGTGAAGAATATACAAGAAGTAGCTAACAATGATAAAGTTGGAGACGTTTCGAAGAACATTTTAAAATGATGATAGTAATTACCAAATAACTTTAAACAGGAACTACAACAATGATGAAAAGAAGATTCTTCATGGATTTATCGCATGGTATTCAAGAAGTTTCATCCCGATGCATGCGGTAATGATGGTAGCAAGATGAAGTTTTTGATGAAGTTAAAGGAGTAAAAGGGGTTATAAAGGAGAGGGAATAGATTTCTTCTATGCTTATTCCCTCTCTGACGAAGACTTCGATTTATCACAAACTAAATATTTACTGATTTAAAATAAAAAATTTTTAATTGTAAAGGGAGAATGCAGTGTATTCTATAGGTGAATTTTCAAAAATATGTGATATTCCAGTTAAAACAATACGTTATTATAGTGACATTGGATTACTAAAACCTTCTTACATAGATCCTGTAACAAACTATCGGTATTATGACTATGACAAAATTCAAATCATGAAAAAAATTATGCTTCTAAAGAGTTGTCAATTTTCTTTATCTACAGTTAAGGAATTTATTAACAGCACTGAACAAGTACAACTAAAAAGTATATTAGCATATAAAATTGATGAACTTGAGGGAAAAAAAGAACAAATCTCCGAACAAATAGAAGAATTGAAACGATTAAACATGCAAATAGAGAAAGAAATTTCTATAATCCCAGGGCCTTTTTTATCCGATTGCTTTATTGAAAACCGAGAGGAGACCCTAGTGTACACGATTCGTGAGAAGATAAAGGTCCAATTTATTGATGAGTTGGTTAAAAATTTATTTAATCGAGTTTACGCTTTTAATCTCGTGATTACAGGGAAATTAATGGCTATCTTTCATGAAAGAGAATTTAGTCAAAAAGAGGCTGATATAGAGCTACTTCTTCCAGTAGAACATATGAACAAAATAGAGGGCTTTAGGACTTTATCCAGCGGGATATACGCATGTATTACTGTTAAAGGCCCCTATTCGGAGTTGGATGAAGGCTATAAAAAATTGAATAGTTGGATCTTCGAACAAAATCTAACTCAGATAGCGAAAGAGATAGAAATTTATGAAGAAGGTCTTGTACCTGTCAATTTTAATAGTAGAGATATAAAACCAGATTTAAACAGACATCCATCAGAGTTTGTTACCAAAATTTGTATACCAGTAATTAAGAAATAAAGTTAACTTATAGTTTTATATAAAAACAGGGTAAACTCTCCACCAACTGGAGGGTTTATTCTTTTTATATACTAATACATTGGAGGGAATTAAATGTATCATCCGAGATTAAAGGGAGATGCTTATGAGGCAGGAAAGCATTATGCAGAAATTCTTTATAAAAATGGATTTCGGTTTCCGAAAGTATCCGAAGAAAAATTAAAATTTGGAGAGTCATGCAAACATATTCTTACAGAATTTGATCCTAATGTTGTGAAAGAGATAAAAGGATTTGCAGAAGGCTGTCATACTTCTTATGAAGAAGTAAGTTCTTTTCTTTTAAGTATAGGGGTATTTGAATTGGCCGGTCAATGTAGTATTTTCTCAGCTTTTAACGGGAGAGAAATTATTATTGGTCGAAATTATGATATGCTCTTTAATCTAAAAAATTTTACAGAGTCCTCACTTGTTTGTTTTGAAGGGAGAAATAAGTATGTAGGTCATTCAGATTGTTTTATTGGAAAAGTTGATGGTATAAATCAACATGGTTTATTTGTAGGAATTACATCAGTTCCTCATGAGGGAATTATGCCAGGATTGAATTTTTATTTTGCTGTTAAATATATTTTAGAAAATTGTTGTACTGTGGAAGAAGGCATAAAAGTGTTAAAAAGATTTCCAAGTTCGGTATCTAATAACTACTTGTTAGCAGATCCATTAGGGAATATGGCTGTTGTTGAAGTTACCCCTAATGACTATCAAGTCCGCCTTCCTACAAATAATTATATTCATTGTACAAATCACCACGAAAGTACATCACTATCTGAAAGTTGGAATTGGAGCAAATCAAAAGAACGTTTTGAAACATTAGATATACGTCTTAAAGAAAACGTCAATAAAATGAATCTTTCCACTGCACAATCAATTATGTCAGAAACCAAGGGACATGTTTGTTTAAATTTAAAAGAATATAATTTTGGTACGCTCTTTTCTGTTGTAGCAAACTTAAATACATTAGATATACTTAGAGCCGAAGGTCAACCAAACAAAGCAAAATATAAATCAGATAAACGATTGACAGATGCTATTTTAAAATAACTTTATTTTGTAAAATAAATATATTAATCAAAAATTAGAATTGGAGAGTGACAAATATGAATTCAATTCAAGCTTCTATTTCTTATCTTAAAGGCACCAGTTATGAAATTGGTAGACTGCAAGGAGAGGAAATAAGAAAGAATCCTAATGCAATGAATGTCATTTTATCATCTGAATCAATAGATGAAACAAAATATAAGGATACGAAACAACTAATTGATCAATATGCTCCTGGTTTAAACGAAGAGCTACAAGGATTTGCAGATTCATTAAATATAAAGCCTAGTTGTCTTAACTTTTTTGATGAAACTTTACTACAACCAGGAGGATGTAGTTTAGGCGCTGTTTTACCATCTAAAACAAGTGATGGTAAAACCTATGTCCTTAGAAATTACGATTTGTCACCAGCTATATCTGATATGAGACTTTGTACAACTAAGGTAAAAGGGAAATACAGTCATACGGGATTCTCCGTTTCTTACTTTGGTCGAAGTGAAGGCTTAAATGAAGAGGGATTCTGTGTAGCTTTTGCCTCATGCGGTATTCCAGTTGGAAAACATCCAGGAATGAAAAAGCCTATCCTAAAAGGACTTCAGTTTATGGTAATAGTAAGAGCTTTACTTGAAAATTGTAAAGATGTTGAGGAAGGAATTACTTATTTAGAGAATATGCCTATTGGAACAAATATGAATTTGCTACTGTCAGATGCCAAAGGTAATGTAGCTTTAGTAGAAACGTATGATGGAGAAAAGGTCGTAAAAAGGGGCAATAAAAAATCAGGATTTCTGATTGCAACTAATCACGCTGTAATGCCAAAAATAATGAAGTTAGAAGACAGAAAATTAGAACAATCTGAAATACGTTATAATTTTTTGAAAAATAACTTAGAGAGTAATGATTTTTTTACAAAGAATAAATTACAACAATTAATGTTTAATGAATACCCTAATGGTGTAACAGTGCACAATTTCGAAGAAAATTTCGGAACTGTTCATTCTATTCTATTTAATCTTAACGACAAACAATTAGATATTTCTTTTGGTTCCCCTATAAATAATAAAATCTATAAATTAAAAGTAGGAGAAACCTTGCCTTTTAATGAATTAGAAGTTTTCATTGAGAACTCAAACTATGGACCAAACTTCTGGAAGTTAATCAAATAATAATATGGCCAAAGAAACACTTTCAGCTGCATGATGAGCCGAGAGTGTTTTTTTGTCATTCCTCTATCCAATAATAAATCGCTTATTTCACCTTCGTGGACGTTTGAAAAGTCCTCTTATTTCATAGGTTTCTGGCGTTTTCCTTTTTGACGAAGCACTGTTAAAGTTCTATCCTTTTTTGAAAAAAATATAGAAAATCAATTTTAATCTACCTTCCTATCTATAAATGTGTTAACTTAATTATTATTAAGGTTAACTCAAATCGAAGAAGTTAGAATGGGAGGAATAGGAGGATGCGAAAGTTTTCTACATATGATCTTGCTCAGATTTCATTACTAGCTTGTCTTATTATCGTTACAGGCATGTTTAAGATTCCAACAGGTATTCCTGGATCTGAGTTTCAATTATCAGCACCGATTGCCGTTGCGATTGCCGCAGTATTTGGATTTAAGCGATATTTTCTTGCGGGAATCATTGCAAGTCTAATCTTATTTTTACTAGGTATACACTCCATCTTAAATGTTGAAATTTCAATGATTTTCCGATTGACTGTTGGTCTAATCATTGTTTTATTAGGAACTTCAATTCCGGTACTAGTTGTGGCAGGACCGATTGGAACAATGGTTGCTAGACTTGGTTTGGCCTTTACATTAGGAACTCCGTTTTTGCCACTATTCGTTTTGGCGATTCCAGGGATGGTCATTACGGCTGTCAGTGTTTATCCAATAACGAAAATGTTACATGCAATTAATAAGAAAGTAGCAGGTGATCATCATGTCAGAAACGTGTTATAGCATTCGAATGCGTGCAGCTGAAAAAAATCTCGAAGGAGAAAAGCATATATCTGGTGGGGAACGGATAGGGAGTGAATGTCAAATAGAGCCAATTGTAAAACAGTTATTGAACAAAGCAAGGAATCATTCGCGCGGAGATGCTGACTTTATTCAAATTACCGTTGAAAAACTTACAGGTGATCAGATACTGTATATGCCACCGTTAGAAATAACGACAATTGATGAGAGTTCAATTGAAAGGGCACATAAAGAAGCTAGGAGTATATTAACCTCAGTAGGTGTTTCCAAGCAGGCACAAAATGTTGCTTTTCATCTACTTGCTAGTAATCAAAATCTTCGTGGAGCCATCCTCCTTCATAGTCAAACTGGCTTGCGACTTGACAATCGCGGACTGAAAGGCGTTCGTGTATCACGAATCGATTGGCAAGACGCTGATGTAGGTTACAATGAGCGTGTTCGTGAAGCGCTAGCTCTGGCAACGAAAGTGGCAAATTCTCCGTATACCATCGCAGAATTATGTTGGTCAGATGATCCAGAATACGTTACTGGCTATGTAAGCAATCATGAGATTGGTTATGTCAGAATTACGCCTTTAAAAAGGGAAGGCTGTGAAAGTGGCGGACGTATTTTTTTTGTGTCAGATGAAGTTGAGCTAGAATCATATATACACTATTTAGAAAGAGAACCTATTCTCATTAGGGGGCATTAAAAATGAATGATCGCTTTCGAAGGGAACTACAAGTAATAGAAGAGCAAGGATTGACAAGGAAGTTACGTTTGTTTTCAACTGGAAATGAAAGTGAGGTAGTGATGAATGGTAAGAAATTTTTGCTATTTTCATCGAATAACTACTTAGGCCTTGCAACAGATAGTCGTTTGAAAAAGAAAGCAACTGAAGGCATTAGTAAATACGGTACAGGGGCTGGCGGTTCTCGACTTACAACTGGAAACTTCGACATTCATGAACAGCTAGAATCTGAAATTGCAGATTTTAAAAAGACTGAAGCGGCCATTGTATTCAGCAGTGGGTATTTAGCGAACGTTGGTGTGATTTCGAGTGTGATGAAGGCAGGAGATACTATCTTTTCTGATGCTTGGAATCACGCGAGTATTATAGACGGTTGTCGATTAAGTAAAGCCAAAACGATTGTTTATGAACATGCGGATATGGTGGATTTAGAGCGGAAATTAAGGCAATCACATGGGGATGGAATGAAGTTAATCGTAACGGATGGCGTTTTTAGTATGGATGGTGATATAGCGCCACTTCCAAAAATAGTTGAGCTAGCCAAAGAATACAAAGCGTACATAATGATTGATGATGCGCATGCAACAGGTGTTCTTGGCAATGATGGTTGTGGTACCGCTGATTATTTTGGTTTGAAAGAGGAGATTGATTTTACAGTAGGCACGTTGAGTAAAGCGATTGGTGCAGAGGGTGGATTTGTATCGACGTCATCCATTGCTAAGAACTATTTGTTAAATAACGCCCGTTCTTTTATTTTCCAAACAGCCTTATCGCCAAGTGCGATTGAAGCAGCGCGAGAAGGGATTTCCATTATACAGAATGAGCCCGAGCGGAGAAAGCAATTGCTGAAAAATGCCCAGTACTTACGTTTGAAATTAGAGGAATCTGGTTTTGTAATGAAAGAAGGGGAAACA
>CALCRD010000372.1 GCA_937894355.1 uncultured Bacillus sp. | reverse complement strand
TTCTAATAAATCCGGTGGTGAAGTTGTGGCGATTGCACATTGTTTGATAAGGTCATCTAGTTCTAATTTAAATGCCTCTAAGCTTTTAGCTTCCTTAATAATCATTTGTTTGAAATTTGTTAAAACTGGCAGCATTTCATTACGTGGTTTTCGTATCATTGTTTTTAGTGCAGTTGCCTGCATTAATAGGCGCTCAAATTTTTGCATCATCATTGTTACTTGAAAGTTCACGTCGTAATTCGAGACATCAGAATAATGTCGGATATATAACCTAGATGATCGGCCATTTGTCTCAACCAAAAGACGGTTTCATGTATGGTAGCATCTGCAGGTGTAACTTGACTGCCACTTCTTATTAATTTATATACTTTTTGGGACTCCTCCGACTCTCGGACCATATGGTCAAGAAGAGACACTGGCGTTGAAATAAGAACTTCACAGCGTAACGATTTATCCATTGTATAGGCGAGTAAACTGTGAAATTCACGTGTAGCATGTTGAGCCTCGTTTAGCAAAGAACCAAGATCCCCTTTTTTGGCCTCTGCCTTCTTCCATATCGCTCCCAAGCGCTTAATATTATTTTGGTTTGCTCGTGCCAGTTCTGTTTCATAATGGCTAATTTCCCTGTCAAAAAATCGACCATGGTCATAATCATTTTGTATCCAAAAGGCAATAATCCCATAGGCGTCTCTTTCGTACTTATCCGTATACCCCATATCCCCACCCACCTTCAAATGATAAGAACCATTATCAAAATATAGTGCATCTAAAGATTGGCAAAAAATCATAATTATGTTGAATTTTATAAAAGTTATTTCTAGCATTATCCTAAAAAACCACAAAAGGGCGCAGAGAACCCTCCCTTCTTTGCCATGATTTCCTTAATATACAAATGAAATTACATTGATAGTTTTATATAATATTAGTAAGTATAGTTAAAATATTTTGTAGTTTGACAGGTGGTTTGGCTGTTATTTTAGAAAATGCTATTTTTCATTTTGAAAGTTTTCAAAATATCTATTCCTTCGATTCACTTTTTACATTGAATAAAGGGGTGAGCTTATGACTAAAAATATTACTGAGCAGTATTTGGAAAATTATTTGGATGAAAAATATGAGGCGTTATGCAAGGAATTGCTTGCGAAGCGACTAGAAACTACTCAGGGTCTTAATTATCGGGTCAATGGGCTCCGATTTTCTAGTATTTTTGAGGAGTTAATATTTGTTTGTCTTTATGATGAGCTTTCATTTAATTCATTGCGGGACCATATCATTGGCCTAGTCTTTTCAATGTTAGAGGAAATTCCCGAATATGAGGTAGATTTATTGGTTTTAAGACCGCTAGAGTCTTTAGGGGTGGATGGGAAGGCAAATCGTAGCGATATACTAGAACGCAAAGAGCTTTATATTTCCAGGCAGATTCTGGTATTAGTTAATGATGAATTGCTAGGGTATTTTTCGGCTATTTCTGAAAAAAAATATGAAGAGCTAACCATGAAGTTGATTCAAGGTGTAAAAGAATTTTCTATAAGTGGTTCATTACTGAGTGAGGGCTATGATTTTAATACGTACTGGGATGAATTTTGTTTTATTTCTCAGGAAGATTGCGACCTGTTTAATGATTTTTATGTGGAAACGATTTTTAATTATGTAACTGAAGAAATAGAAAAGTTACCACTGTCAGAGCTGAAAGTTTTATATTCCAGTTCACCAGAAATATGGGTTGATGAGTACCATAATCCCTTCTCCGATAAAAACGAAATGATCAATTATATCAGTAACAAGCTTTTCGATATGTTATCGTGGACCGCAGCAAATGAATATATTGACAATGATGAAGATGAGGATGATGACAATTAGCGAGATAAAGGGTTAGTCGCAGCGACGGTTCTCCTGATTCAATTTCATCGCAAACATGAAAAGAAGGATGCAACAATCTCCTGCAAATTATTGATTTGCATAGGTGGTGTTGCACCCTTTTACTACTATTACTTCTGCTATTTAATGTTTAAGTTTGGGACACAAGAACCTTCCCCATGCCCCGCCTTTAGTTGGGTCATTTCTGTTATGGCTTGGATGATTTGTTGTTGGTAGGCTGGTTCATATTGTATTTGATATGTCCCTTTTCCTGGGTCTCGTAGGAAGGCTAGGGTCATTGTGTCGACTCTTACTCTGTTGTGTGCTTCGTAAGCCATTTTATACAAATACAACTGGGACTTATAGTGCGAGATTAGTTCTGCGACATTGTCATGGATCCGATTGGTTTTCAGGTCGATCACTTCAATCTGGTCGTCTTTTTGGACGACTTTATCGATTTCACCAATAATTTGGGCACCGGCTATTTCCAATACAAATTCCCACTCATTGGCTATTGGCTGTCCAAAATCTTTATTTTGATAAGATTGCACTAACGGTCTAACCTGTTTAAGATACAGCTCTTCTTCCCCTTGCGGAATGAGGTTGGTAAATGTTTCGCGATAAGCGTCCTGTTCCTGATACCCTTTGTCAAGTAGCTCACAAATCCGATGGACGGCTGTTCCAAGGATGGTTGGTTGTACCCGGTTCTCTACTAGGTTCGTGGTGTCGGTCAACATCGCTTCTTCATCTAACTTCGCATCAATATTTTCAACCATGTCCGATTCGGTTTCCGTGTCCGCCAACCAGATGGGATCAAGCTTCAGGAGATGTTTTTCGATATACCCTTGCGAATCGTTTATATAACTCATGACCTCAGATACTGAAAATGTGATTGGGATAGCTCTGGTGACTTTCACACTTGGTCCTTGATAAATCTCGGTCGCTTCTGTGCTTGCCTTCTCTTCCGGGATTGGATCGAGCCATTGGATATAGTTCTGCATTTCTTGATTGTTTTCTAGCGCTTCCTCTAGCCACGCATACCAAGTATCCTTTTTACGGGTTTTCTCTTCTTCTTTATACTTCGTAGTTAGGATCAACAGATCTCTGGCCCGGGTTAAGGCTACATACAAAAGACGCTTCGATTCTTCGACTTCTTGGTCACGTGACAGAGAAGCTAGTTCCTGGAAATTCGGTGATTCTACCTTGACTCCATCAGCAAGGAGGTCATCCTCGTTCTCTAGTTCGAACTTGACTGATATTCCGCCTTGATTGTCATATCGGAAGGTTGCTCGATCGGCAGGCAGGCTCCGCGACAGATTCGGTACGAACACAACTGGAAATTCCAAGCCTTTTGAGCCATGGACAGTCATGACATGGACGAAGTCGCCCCCAGTCAGTTCAACATCGGCATCGCCTTCTTTATCGGACAGGACAGCGATAATCGAGATTTTTGTTAGCATTTCTTCCATCGAAGTGGCGTTTAGGTCGCTAATCGTTTCGATGACTTTTTCGACGTTTTTCAGCTTCATTAAATTATTTTTTTGTAAAAACAGGATATTCTTGAGACCACTATCCTGTAAAAGCTTGTGCAAATCATTTCGAATTGCACCACCAGTCCAGCTGAACGGAGCCCAGTTTTCATATAGCTCACAGAACCTTTCGAGTTTGGCAATCAGTGGTTCATTCCAATGATTTCGAAATTCTTTTTGATAAATAAACGTAGCAAGTGTAGATTCTTCGCCATGTAAATGACGCAGCTGCAAAAATTCCTCCATTGTGACTCCGAAAATCGGGCTTCGCAACACCGCCATGATATACAAAGGCTCGTATGGTCGATTTAACCAATGCAGCAAACTGAGGAAATCGACGACCTCCTGGCGATTATAAAATCCTAAGCCACCATAGACATTATAAGGAATATCTAGGTTCTTCAACGCCTTTTCCAGGACAGTTAAGTTGGTGCGGGATGCCATCAGAACACTCATATCGCGCCATTCAACCGGCCGCCATATTTTCAAGTCTTTATCAAAAACTTCCGTCTCTTCCTTCTTAAGCTGTACCATTCGTCTAGCAATCATCGCATATTGATTTTCATTCTGACTGTCTTCCTGATTCTCTGTCACTTTTATGTATTCAACCCGGCTTTGTTGCGATTTTTCATCATTCCGGGCAGCCTCAAGACTAGAATATTCCGTTTTATAAAGCGGAGCCGCTTCGCCTAAATTGGTGCCCATAATGTGTGGTTGTTCAAACAGCAAATTGACAAACTTAATAATACTGTCACAGGTGCGATAGTTAGTGTTCATATCTACAAATGAATAAAGGTGATTTTCTTTGGCTGTTTTACCCAGGCCGTTTAATAGCTGAACATCGGCACCGCGAAACCGATAAATAGATTGTTTGCCATCGCCAACGATAAACTTGTACGCTGGGTTAATTTTTTCAATCATCCGTAGCTGCAGCTGATTGGTGTCTTGAAACTCATCGACAAGAAAATGTTTGTATAACGCAGAATAGTAGTTTTGCGTATCCTGATTGTCTAATAACATAATTGCTTTTTGCTGCAAATCGGAAAAATCGAGCACAGCCGACTCGCGTTTTTTCGTCTCATATTTTTCATCAAAATTGATAAAAAAAGCCGCAAACTCTCTCAGTATGGTTTGAAGAACATCTTGATTTTCCTCAGGCTGCTGCAATAATTCGCGAATCGCTAACCAATTCTGCAATAAATTGTACAAGGCACCATTTTGATCTGCTAAATTTACCGGCACAGTATTCTTGATATGCTTTAATTTATCTCTAAGGCCTTCAATGAACTCTTTACCAGTTAATTTCTGTTGAAAAATATGATAAAGACCGTCATAGGTTGCTTGGTTTGCTTTTGTAAGTCTGCTAGTATCAGGTCGTGATTGGAAGAACGCATAAAATTCCGATTCAAACTGCTCCAATCCGTCTTGTTTCATTAATTGCCAATGTTTTAAAAGTGCCTCTACATGAAGCGTTTCATGCAACGAGCCGCGTAGTTCATATTCCCGGACCTTTCCATAAACAGAAAACAGACTTTCTTGAAGGGATTTAGAGTGAATCGTTTTTAACAAAACTGGCCATTGCTGGTTGAGTTCCGCTTCTTCGACCATGGCAGAAAAAATCTCCACTTTTAATAGCTTGCTGTGAATCTCGTCGAGCACAGCAACATTTGGAAAGACATTTGCCTCAAAGGAGTTTTCCGTGACAATCCGTTGACAGAAGCTATGAAAAGTGGAAATGATAGCATTGTCCAAATCCTCGATTTGCTTTTTCCAAAATTCAAGTGCTTTGGTACGATGTTCCGGATATTCGCTCCCAACACTTTGCCGTTTTTCCATTAAACGCTGCCGGATTCGGTCTTTCATTTCCAAGGCAGCATCCTCTGTAAATGTAAGAGTCACAATACTACTCACTTCAGCAGCGATGTTTTGGTTACATTCAAAGCCGAGCTCACTTTTCAACTTCAAATCACATAAATGAACATAGCGCTCCGACAACACTTTTGTCTTACCAGAACCAGCACCAGCTGCGACAACAATCAACGGTTCTTCCCCATAAATCGCTTTTCTTTGCTCCGGATTATACTTCATCAGTTCCCCTCCTTATTCACGAATTCTGTTGCTCTGTGGTCACTCGACAAATCGGTTTATAGCTACAATAAGTACAAGCATCCTCCGAAAAGGGCTTAACCGAAAAATCGGAAAACATGCCTCGCCAAAGCGTTTCAATCAATTCATGTAGCTTATAGTCCTGCTTTAACGACTCACTATCAATCCTGACAATATTGGTCTTCACCTTCATATTTGGTTCAAAACGCACCCGATGATCCTTATCCTTCCAAACCATATTTCTTTTCCTGGCGTTCGGATCCTTCATAGAAATATAGCCGCCACCAATAACATCAGCATGTTTTATCGTTTCCGATTGAAACTTCCCATACCGGAAATCATGCTCCAAAGCCATCATATACAGTGGAATTTGTAACACAACCCCGGCTGGAATCTCCTTATCAAAATCTAGATTCTTATGGCTCGTCTTATAGTCATAAATAACAAACCCGTGTTCATCAATATCGATGCGATCAATCTTTCCGGTAAGCGTTAACACCTCATTGCTCCCTAGCTCAAAAGTAAGCTGCACCGACTCCTCCATCCGAAAAATTCTCATCTCAGCTAAATGTTCATTGGACCAAAATCGTTTCTTTTCAGCAGCAAGCCAGCGCCGTAATTTTTTCCACCAATCCTCTTTGGACTTTTTGAGACTCAATGCCGAAACTTCCGGATGAATTCGCTCCATCAATTCCCATTCAGATTCAAAAATCCCTTCCAAAACCTGTTCCGATTCCTGTTTAAAAAACGACTCCAGACTATTAAACGGCAGACCTTTGGCATCGCCATAAATCCTTTCAATAATCCGATGAACCATATTTCCAGCCTCAATCGCATCAATCCGACTCTGTTTCATTAGCGGCTCTTTAACCTTTAACAAACGCTCCAAACCATACCGGAATGGACACATAGCATAACGCTCCAAACCAGTAATCGAAATCCGATTCGTCGCCTGAAGTCTATCCTTCCACTCAGCCGAAACAAGTTCCTGTCCTGTCAGCAAATAATCAAGATAATCAACCGACCGCTGTAACCCGGGCGGCGACTGCTGCAACTCTCTACCCATGCCAGAATGGAAAGCCAGCTTTTCTTCATACTCTTTTTCTGATTGATATGTATCATCCATTAACCGCGACAAACTCGAAAAACTTTCCGAAATCTCCTCATCCATAATATACTTCGACGCTAACATAGGCTGATGAGGATTCATCCCCTCCACATATGAAAAATAAAGATTATTAGCAATATAAGTTAATTGGCCGAACATCGCATCATCAAGTTTCCGAAAATGGTCTGTTAGTGGCAGCGGAAATGGACTAGGGTAATTCTCCAAATAACGTTCCTGGAAATAGCCTTTTAGCTTTTGAAGTTTAGGAAACAAGCCTTCGTTTAACCCTAACACGAAGAGATGGTCTCCTTTAAACAAAGCCACATCTCGAAAAGCATACACCGAGATTCCATCGGTTGGTGACCGGTCCAAATAAAGCAATTCATTTTCTAGCTTGCCTAGCAGTCGCTCATTAAACGTATCCTGCTGAAATTCAATTTCGGCAATCAGTTGGGACCCAGACTCGATTGATTTTTGTAAAATATCCTTAATTCGTTGATAGGCTCTAAATTCTATTGCCACCTCCATCAGCTTTGGAAATTGTTTGTCAGCGATTAACTTTTTCCAAATCGATGGGAGGTTAAGTTCCTCGAGAAATGTCAGCAACAGCTTCGTGTATCCAGAATGGGTAGCCTGTTCCGGAAATTTGGTTTGAAAGCTTAACGTATGTTCGATGGTTACGTTTATTTCTGCTTGTAAAATCTCGTCTGTTCGAATAAAACCGTCCTTCACTTCATTGAACTGGACTGGCGATAGAAAAAATAGCTTGGCGACGGTTTCTATCAGCGGCAGCTTTTCCCATTTGGTAGCTAAGTTGTTTTTTTCCAAAGAAAGCTTTAGAAATGATAGGAAATTAGTTTCGGCAAGCGCTTTCTTCCTGGGCCGTTTAACTGGGATTTGCATGGTTTGGCTTATGCGCATCAATTCAGGAAGGTAATCGGTTTCGTTGACTAATACTAGTCCAAAATCACTGTAATGATGGTTGTTGGTTTGTTTCAGCCGATCGATTGTCGCTAGTGCGCTGTATAGTTCTTCTTCGATGGTTGTGGCGTTGGTTACTGTTGGTTGTTGGCAGCGAACTGACAATTCAGGAGGATTCTCCTCAGGAATTTTCGTGCCAATTTTTTTCAGGGTAGCGATTGTTTCTGTGATGATGGGTGTAGTGAATGCGGGCAAATAGATTTTGTACGGGATTGACTCCGTTTGCATATATTCGATTAAACGATATTGGGCCGGATTGAAGTCTAAAAAACCGTCGATGACAATATGGCTAAGCGGAAAAGATGCTGAGCTGGCGGCGAGTTCAATCGCTTTCATTATCAGGTTTCCTGGGTCCAATAACCGCTTTTCATCGCGATATTCTTGTTCATATGTATAAAAGATTTCCTTTAGTGCTTCAAGCTGCTGGGGTGTTTCGGCAACAGTAAGTCCCAGGCGCTTTAGCTGTCCGTATGTATCCGAATAGGCTTGGGCCTTTTGGAAGAGTTCTTTTTCAGACATAAAGTGCTGGTGACGATTCAAGATTTCATAAAAGAACAGACTGCGCTCTTCCTCAGTAATCCCAGTAAATTCAACCTTTGCTGTTTTCAGCATCAGGACCGCTAATTCCTCAAAGGTTTGAAAAGCAATCCCTGGTTGAGCTTTTCGCCCTTCATCCAACCAGCGCACCGAAGGAAGTAAATAATAAATCGGCTTCTCTTCCTGCAACTGCATCCCAAACCACTCCCGAAACCGCTCACCCATCTCAACATTAGAAAACCCCACAAAACATAAATCTCCCACCATAATCACCTCTTTGAATCAGAGGGACGGTTCTCCTGCTTCTTTCAAGCAAGAGAACCGCCCCTCTGCCCCATTTTTTTGATTTATCATCTATATTATACCTTTTTCTAGCAAAACCTTTCCTGTTTTAAGGAAAGGTAGAAACAACTTGCTAAACGGCAAGTGTTAATGGTAAGTGTTGTACAGTTTCTCAGATTCTTCTCGCATTCTATCAACAAGAGCCTGTGGGGTTAATACTTTTGCTTCATTGCCCCAGGTTAACAGCCATTTGACTAATCCATCACTATTGATTGCTTGGGTTGAAACGCGGAATGTGTTATTCTCGGTTGGTCGAATACTCACTCCACGACCAAAATGATCAATCACAACATTTATCAGTGGGGCATTAAATTCAATTTCAACAAGAGATTCTTCCCCAGAATACATATGGAACAACTTTTCGGTATACTTGTTAGGATTAAAATCCGGGTTTGCTGTAAATGTTTCCTCGAGACACTCAACTTTTACCATTCTATCGATACGGTAATGGCGGATTTCTGGCTTATGTAAATATTCCCCGATTAAATAATAAAACTCATTATGCCAAACAAGAGCATAAGGTTTTAGAAAATAAGCCGCCCCATCCCTACTTAACTGAAACGTTTTATTCAGATCGTATTTTCCATATTGAAATTCAATCACCTGATTATTCAAAATAGCCGTATGTAGCTTATGGACATTGTATTTAATTTGGCTGTTATTACTTTTGGCATTTTCCGGCAGATAAATTCGGTTATCCAGCTGCTTAGCCAAATTTTTACTAGTCAGATTCTTGATTTTCTCCACAAGATGATCAGTTTCCGTATTTGTGATAAACCTAGCTGCAGACACCGCGTCAATTAGCAGTCGCAATTCATGAATTTCAAACAGTCGCTCCTGATAACTATATTTTTTTTCTAAACCCTTAGATTCTTGGTTCACCGTTACATTAAAAATCTCGGACTCCTCTAACTCTTTCAAATCATCACGAATTGCCTTCTTGCCAACATGGACCTCATTTTCCTCATGGAATTTATCGATAATCTCATCTAAATTCAACTCATTATCTTCATCTGTATTTTTTTCAAGTAAGTCTATTAACCTAATAAGACGCTGCTTGGACGATAACTTGCTAACTGCTGACCCGATACTCAAAATACTCATCCCCATTACTTTTATTAAGGCTCTTTTCTCAAACTTTGTTGCTTTTTAAGATGAAAAAGAAGTGTTTAGACTATTCTCAGACAGTAAAACAGCCAACATTTATGAGAAAAGAGCTTGCAAATTTACTTTCAAGCTATAAAATAGCTGCTACCTAGTTAAAATCGGGTTTTGGATTTTAACAACAATCTTTACGAAAATAGCCTTTATTGAAGAAAGAAATTTCACCTACTACATTTTTACCATATATTCAAAAAAATTCCTTTAATAATCACAAAAAGCCTCTAATTTTTGTAAAAAAAACCAGCCAATTGGGAACGGCAGCGATTTCACTAGCTCGATGCCCAATTCATCGTTATAAAGAAACACCTATATATATGCGTTTTTCTTCATACAAATAGCCTTCCTTTTAAAAAGGAAAGCTATTTTGGATTTTATCACTAGTGATCTAAAGGCTTGAGCTTTTCAAAAGCTCAGCAGAATTTTCGAGAAAGAAATTCTGGCATAATTGAATAAATTTAGCTTGTTTCTCAATTTGTGTCCAATGACCACATTTTGAAAAAAGATGCAGCTCTGAATTTGGTAGTAACTCGAAGAACTTTAAGCTTGTTTCTTTATAGGGAATGACTAAATCATCCCGGCCATGAACCAATAACACAGGATGAGTGATATTTTTGATTTGATTATCGGATAACGCTAATTGA
The DNA here is from genome assembly GCA_937894355.1 of uncultured Bacillus sp. Classification (GTDB taxonomy): domain Bacteria; phylum Bacillota; class Bacilli; order Bacillales; family Cytobacillaceae; genus Bacillus_BU. The sequence goes on along the minus strand of CALCRD010000372.1, from coordinate 193 downwards.
TCTAGTTTAGCTTGGCGTGGTGAAGCAAACATTTGTGAAAAGGCTTCTTGCAGTCCGGGTTCTATACTTGCTTTATACCTTAATTCGGCTAGTTCATCTGTTGCAAAATCTTGGTTATAGGCAAAAATCTCTAACAGGAGCTTCATATTTTCAATACTTGGTTCATAACCCCAGACCTTATCTAAACCGTATG
>CALCRD010000371.1 GCA_937894355.1 uncultured Bacillus sp. | reverse complement strand
AACTAAAAATGGTTTTTTACACTTTTTGTGCGCTAAAAAAATTAAAAACCAGTAGTTCTCAGTTCACTTTCCGATTTCGGGTTAAAGGTCAAAATTAAAATATTTTTTTACAAGGAAGGATTTAACAATTCTGTGACGAAATATATACTATAATGTTATGTAAACGTTTTACGTCAATTGATTTCATTATAAAAAGAGAGGATAAAACCGTGGTTACAATTTGCGATGTGGCTAGAGAAGCTGGAGTATCTCAGGCAACTGTATCTAGAGTTCTCAATAGAAAAAAAACAAATATCCCCATAAGTGAGAAGACAATAAAGAAAGTCCTTGAGGCTGCGGAACGGCTGAACTATGCTCCCAATCGAGCTGCGCGAAATCTTAGGACCGGATCTACCAATAGCATTGGTTTTTTGCTGTGCGAAAGACCATTTAGCAACCAACACTATTATGTTATGTTGAAACACCTGGAATCAGAGTTGGCAAAGAAAGGGAGGAATTTGCTATTTTCGATTTATAATCCAAAGGAAGAATTGCCACAAATGATTAGAGAGCGGGCTGTAGATGGCTTGTTTTTAGCAGGAAAAGTAACGAAAAGTATAGTAGAAAAAGTACAGAAATCGAATGTTCCATTCATTGTATTGGGTAGCATGACAGATGAAGCTTGTGATATTAACATTGTATCTAGTGATATAACTAATAGTATAACCATGGCTTACGATTATTTATTAAAAAATGGGCACAGAGATATTCTTTATTTTTCTGATTATAAAGAGCCTCTATTGATCGAAAAGATTTATATAGCTTGTAAAGAGGTATATAAAAAACAAGATTTATCCCCAAGAACCGATCTTATCAAAACTAATTTAAAAGATCCGTACTTCACCATCAATGAGATTCTTTCAGAACATCCTGAAGTTACAGCACTTATTATACAGCAGCATTATGTTAATGTTATAATGCGAATATTAGAACAGAAACAATTAAATATTCCCGAGCAGATGAGTTTAATAATATTTGGGGATGAATCACTAGATAGTTGGCAACGTGAATATTATACATATATTTCAAGTGCGACAAAAGAGTTAGTTGAGTGTGGCGTTGGTAATATATTGAAAATATGCAAAGGCGAAGAGGACAGAGTAGATATGCTAGTTAGGGGTGAGTTATTCCAAGGTACGACCGTGAAACAAATTCCAGCAAGGACTTTATCCAAGGAGATGGTTTTATGAAATGGAAAGAAATAATACATAGCAAATGGTTTTTTATAGTTACCGCTCTGCTTCCTATGTTAACATTTTACATTGTTTTTTGTGTAGTCCCCAAAATTACTGCTTTCTATTATCCATTCACTGAATACGACGGCATTTCTCAACCTGTATGGGTAGGAATGAAAAATTTCAAGATCTTAGCTCACGATTCAGATTTATGGTCCTCTATGAAAAACAATGGTTTCTTCTGGGCTATAACCATGCCTCTGAACTTCTTTATAGCTCTGATAGTTGCTTATATTTTGGCACAAAAGAATTATAAGGAAGCAAATGTATACAAAGTGCTTTATTATTTGCCCGCCATCTTACCTGGAGTTATTATCGCTTTAATGTGGCAATTCGCTTACCACGGGAGGTACGGTATATTTAATGCCATTTTGAATCTAGTTGGTTTTAATGTAGGGGAAAAATATTGGCTAACCCACTCCTTTTACGCAAAGTTGGCTTTAATATTGCCCATGGTCTGGAGCGGCTGGGCAACAAACATGCTGATTTTTATGGGAGCCATTAACTCAGTACCCATTAGCCTCTATGAATCCGCAGAATTAGACGGAGCCTCAGATAGAGTCAAGCTTTTCAAAATAACCATCCCGATAATTTGGGAAACTATGAAGACGATGATTTTCCTCGGGATTGCAAGCCTCTTTGGTGCTTTTGAGTTGATTCTTATTATGACAAACGGAGGTCCTGCTGGAGCAACTGAAGTAGTTGGTACTTATATGTATAAAATAGCCTTTGGAGCCGAGGGAGTTGCAGCCTTCGGATATGCTGCAGCTATTGGGTTGATATTATTCCTTGTTTTAAGCACAATTAGCATTCTAGCGTTTCGTTTTATGGATCGTGGAGATGCCATAGAAATGGGAGGATAATTCACACTCAAATAAAGGGGAGCATGATAAAGTTGGCTAAAGAGAATCAAGATCAGACGGGAATGGTTAAGCGACAAGGTGTTGGAGATTATGCTTTGCGGACATTATTAGCGCTATGGGCACTAATTATCATTCTACCGTTACTATGGGTTGTTTATACTTCTTTGAAAACCAATCAAGAATTTTTTATGAGTGCCTGGAGTTGGCCTAAAGCATTGCAATGGGATAACTATCTGCGGGCCTGGAAAGAGCTAGGGATTGGAAAAAGTGTTTTCAATACATTATATCTTGTGGCGGGCTCCATGTTTCTGAACACATTTTTACTCTCAACAGGATGTTATGTGTTGGCTAGATTTAAGTTTCCGGGTTCTAACATCATCTATTGGTTTATCGTTGGTAGTTACTTTGTCACAGGACTCAATACCATGGTTACTGGCTATATCCTAATGCGTCAATTACATTTAATAAACAGCTTAACCGGATTAATTGCATATTATGCAGCCCAACCATTAGTCTTTAATACATTAATTCTGGTTGCGTCAATGAAGGGGCAGCCGAAAGAACTAGAAGAAGCTGCCTGTATTGATGGTGCTACCTATTGGCAGACTTTCTTCCACGTAGGGTTACCACTTGCAGGACCAACACTTTTGACAATAAACATTTTAAACTTCATGAGATTCTATAATGACTTTTTGCATCCTTTGCTTTTTATCAGAGATGCTAACAAGTTCCCGCTTTCAGTTGCAATTTATTCAATGAGTCAGGCCATGGCGTATCGGGCTGATTGGGTAACATTATTTGCAGCTTTTGTGATTATGATGCTCCCAACCATAATTATCTACGCAACTTTTCAAAAGAACATGACAAACAATTTAATGGTAGGTTCATTAAAAGGCTAGAGAAGGAGGTTGTTTTATGTTTGATGGGAGGTCTAGACAAGGAGTTTGGTTAGCTTTAACGCTGGTTCTAGTCCTATTGGTTTTTACAGGCTGTGGTAAGAAAAACAATCAGTCAACCACGACAAAGAGCTCAGGTGCAGTGTATGCGGAAAATGGTTTACCTAAAGATGAAAAAGTCGAGCTGACAGTATTGAGGCCTCACCAAGGGGATGGGAAAGATGGTTTTATGTACGCTGTACGTACTTTTGAGGAGAAATTTCCTAATGTTAAAATTAATGTAAGATGGATTGAAGGAAGACCTGCGCATAGAAATCTGATACAGTCTTTATTGCAAAGTGGAAACGACGAAGATATGTATGACTATTTCTACAGTTTTGAAAGTTGGACAGAACAGCTTATCGAGGAGGGGAAAGTTGAGCCACAAGATGAATTGTGGGCAAGAACTCTCTATGATAGTCCTAATACTAAAGTTAAGGATGTATTATTGGCTGATAAACGTTTAATATTTAAAAACGGACATGTATATGCAATACCTGAAGGAATAAGTGTTTTGGGGCTTTTTTATAATAAAAAAATGTTTGAGAAATACGGATGGAATGAAAAACCACAGGATTGGGAAGAATTTCTAGCTCTATGCTCACAAATAAAAAAATCTGGAATCAACCCTATGGTTATTGCAGGTCAAAAACCAGGTTATTTTACTTACACTTGGGGAGCAATTCCGTTTGAAGTGGGTGGAGAAAAGTATGCCAACGCTCTTTACAATTGGGAATCCAATATATATATCAGCAACCCATATGTTACTATGCTAGAAAGACTTGCTTTTTTTGTAGACAAAGATTATTTTCATCCAGGAACAATTAGTTTTGATCACACGCAATCTCAAATGGAGTTTTTACAAGGTAAAGCAGCCATGGTTTCTTCAGGTGGATGGGTTGAAAAAGAGATGGCGGGAGTAATGCCTGAGGGTTTTGAATGGGGTTTTATGCCATTTCCAGGAAATAATAAAGGTCAAAACCAGGTTATTTTAACTAGTGAAAACCAACATGGTTATATTTGGAAAAATCGTCCTGAAATAAAGAAAAAATGGGCCAAAGAATTCAAACTCTGGTGCTTGAATTTGGATCTGCAAAAAAAGAGTATGGAAAGTGGAGTAGTTCCAATAAGAAAGGATTTCAATATCTCTGGCGATGAGAAAAATGCAACGGTAGCTGTAGTTTTACAGAATGAGATTATGAATCAAAAAGTTGTAGTCCAGACAAATAGACCAGATTTTAGGGTTAGGCAGATAACAAATGTAGAAATGTCAAAGTTGAATATAGCGATAAATGATGGTTTTGTTGAAATTATAACAAGAAAGTTGAGTCCAAAGCAAGTTGCTGAGAAGATTAACAGACAATATATGAAAGGAATAGCAGCTGATAAGTAAATTCATGACGACTACCTTATGCAAAAATATTTTAATCTGCTTATAAGGAAGATGGAAAGGTGATTTAGAAGAATCGCTTTTACCTGAGATTGTAATTAAACTAGTCTGGGATTTACTTTGCATTTTCAGAGGTAAAATAACCTTGCTTAAAAAGAGTTTTCAACTATCAATTGCACTGTTTGTACTTATAGGAACTAATATAAAATTTGGTCTAAAACGAGGAGGATAATTATGAATTATTCCTTAAAAAAGGAAATGCTCATTCTTTTTGTTATCATCGTATGTTTTTCTTTTACAATTAGTTATGCTGAAGGAACAGAATCTTATTATTGTTCTTTTTCGTTCGAAGAAGATGCTATTAATAAACTTCCGATAGAGTGGAAACCAGCATTTGCTTTAGAACCGCCAAATACCGATGCTTATGTAACTGATGATGCTGATAAGGTCAGTCCTCTTACTTCTATGGCTTTTTCCTTTCCGAACACAAAAGCTATATATATTAAAGATGCAGCAATTGATAACTCGGTAAATATTTATACGCTGATCAGGTCGGATAAGACGAGAGATCTATTTTTTTCGGCAGACTTTAAGATCTTAGGTAAAGGAGATTTATATATACAGTTTTATACAACCGGCTTAGGGAATTATACGACGCGTGTCCGTTTGAGAGCTGGCTCTACGATGCAAGTAATGACCGAAAGGAGCCCATCTGCTTATGCAACTGGAAAAGAAGTTATTGAAGCTAATAAGTGGTATAGAATACAAGGGCGGATTAATTGCGCTCAAGCTTCGATGGATTTCACCCTATTATCCGATGAAGGCAAGATAATCGATCAATTGAAAGATATGCCCACAATAACCAACTCTCGCAAATATGGAATTACGCGGATTAGTTTAAATACAGGAAGCGGAGGACCTCAATATGTTGGTGAGTTCGCTGTTGATAATGTATATGCCAAAGAACAATAATTTCACGGACAAAAAAGAACAATATTTGCTCTTGAAGGGCATGGTGGACTATTTGTTAAAGATGGAAGTGATCGGGGTGAAACAGCTTAGCTATAACAGGTAGTAACAAGTGCAATTTAAAATTTGAGGTACAGAATCCGGGCCTTTAACATTAACGGAGTATCCTGCTAGTTGGGATGAGGAGATTATTCAAAAATGAATAAGACAGTAGATTTGATACTTATTCTATAATCTCCAGAACGGTGGGAATTTATTTTTTCATCCTAATTTATATCAAGAATCATTTTATTAGGTGAATCCTATCCGACTCAACCATGGTAATTCGATGGGTAGAATGCTACTCACATTCATGAGAGGTTGGATTTTTCTAGCCTTTCGAATCATCATTCAAATAGTATAGCTTAGGTTAAAAAGGGGGGGCCAGCCCTCCTTGGGGTGGGAAAGTAAGAATCTTATTTTAACAAACGGCTTAGGGAATTATACGACGCGTATTCGTTTGAGAGCTGGCTCTACGATGCAAGTAATGACCGAAAGGAGCCCATCTGCTT